>DATHKK010000393.1:0-2464 GCA_035489355.1 Candidatus Limnocylindria bacterium | reverse complement strand
TGGGGCCGCTCCACGAAAAGCCTGATTACCAATCCGCGCCAGTGGTCCGACGCCATACTGCCCGAGGATCGTGAGCGTGTGCTGGCGGCCTTCGCCACACTCAGCGGCGCCGCGCCGAGCATCAGCATCGAGTATCGAATCACGCGGCCCGACGGCGAGGTGCGCTGGGTCCATGTCCGTGGTTTTCAAGTACGGGATGACGCCAACAAATTGATCCGGCTGACCGGCGTCGTCACGGACATCACCGAGCGCAAGGGGGCCGGGGAGGCGATGCGGGAAAGTGAGGAGCGATTCTCCAGTGCGTTCGAGCATGCGCCCATTGGCGTGGCCCTGGTTTCGCCCGATGGCCGGTGGCTCAAAGTCAACCGCGCGCTCTGCGATCTGGTCGGCTATTCCGAAGCTGAGTTGCTCACTCGCACTTTCCAGGACATGACCCACGCCGAGGATCTCAAAGTCGATCTGGAGAATGTGCGCCGAATGATCGCTGGAGAAATCCGCTCCTACCAGTTGGAGAAACGCTACATCCACGCGCGCGGCCACCTCGTCACGGTCTTGCTGAATGTTTCGCTAGTCCGCGATGGTCGGGGCCAGCCGCGTTATTTCATCTCGCAGATTCAGGACATCACCGAACGCAAACGCGCGGAGCTGGAAGTGGAGCAGATTAACCGGCGGCTTCTGGAGTTTTCCCGCCGGGCCGGTATGGCTGAAATGGCCACCGGCGTCCTGCACAACGTGGGCAACGTGCTGAACAGCGTGAACGTCGCCTCCTCGTGCGTGGCCGACAGCTTGAAAAAATCCAAGGCCGCCAACCTGTCGAAAGTCGTGGCCCTGTTGCGCGAGCATGAATCCGATCTGGGTGCATTCCTCACCGTCGATCCAAAAGGAAAACAACTGCCGGCTTATCTCGCAAAACTGGCGGAGCACCTCGCCGAGGAGCAGGCGGCGGCGCTCCGGGAATTGACCCAACTGCAAAAGAACATTGAGCACATCAAGGAAGTGGTGACCGCGCAGCAGAGTTGCGCGAAAGGCGCAGGCAAATCGGAGACGGTCCAGGTGACGGACCTGCTGGAAGACACCTTGCGCATGGATTCGGCCGAGCAGGCCCACCACGACATCGAGGTCGTCAAGGAATTCGAGCACGCGCCGGCCATCACCGTCGAGAAGCACAAGGTTTTGCAGATTTTGATGAACCTGGTGCGCAACGCCAAACAGGCCTGCCGTGAAGCCGGACGCGAGGAGAAGCGGCTGACGCTGCGCGTGACCAATGGCGATGACCGCGTCCGCATCGCCGTGAGCGACAATGGCGTGGGCATCGCACCGGAGAATCTGGCGCGCATTTTCTCGCACGGGTTCACCACCAAGAAGGATGGTCACGGTTTCGGTCTGCACAGCGCCGTGGCGGCAGCAAAAGAAATGGGGGGAGAACTACGCGTGCATAGCGACGGTATCGGCCACGGCGCGACGTTCACCCTGGAACTGCCCTTGATTCTTTTGAATGAAACAACCTCCAGAAAACCGGGAAATGTTTCCGACTACCTGACATGAAAACCAATCGGGTTATGCCCAAACTCGCCGCCGCCTTCGGCGTGTTGATCGTCCTTCTCGTCACTGTGGGTTGCTGGGGTGTGGACCACCTGGCAAAAATGAACCGCAAGGTGCAGGTGATTGTGAACCAACGCTGGCAGATGGTGAAACTGTCTCGCGAGGCGCTGCGTTACTCCTCATTGAACAGCGGCATCACGATGCAAATCTTCCTGCTCCTGGACAAAAAGGAGATCGAGCCCTTGCTCGGCCAGCGGGCGAAAAACACGGCGGAGATTTCGGAACTGCTCAAAACAATCGAAGCCAGGCTGGAAATCAGAAGCCGAGAAGACCTTGTTGGCCAATATTTGGACCAACCGCATTCCTTGCGTCAACAGTTACCAGCTTGCGTTGAACCTGCTCCTAAAGGAGGATCAGCGGGAAGCGGGCCGCCAGATGATGTCGGGCGTGGTGTTTACCAAACTCGTCGCCTATCACAGAGCGTGGGAGATGTTCGTGGAATATCAGAGTGGGCAGATGGACCAGGCCGCGAAGGCAGCCGAAGCGCGTTATGTCTCGGCACGCCACGAATTGCTCACGCTCTTGGTAGTGGCAACCTTGCTGGCGGCAGCCATCGCGCTATTCGTGATTCGCAATCTGATCCGCGAGATCACCGAGCGCACGCGAGCAGAAGAGACTTTGCGGGAAAGTGAGGAACGCTTCTTCGGTGCGTTTGTGCACGCGCCCATCGGCGTGGCTCTGGTAGCGCCCGACGGCCACTGGCTCGAAGTCAACCAGGCGCTTGCGATTTGGTCGGTTACTCCGAAGCCGAGTTGCTCGTGCGTACCTTCCAGGACATCACACATCCCGAGGATCTCGATGTTGATCTGGAGAATGTGCGCCGGATGCTCGCCGGAGAAATTCGCACCTACCAGTTTCGAGA
>DATHKK010000392.1:0-2359 GCA_035489355.1 Candidatus Limnocylindria bacterium | reverse complement strand
CGGTTCCGAAACCACCGCCGTTGTTCCGCCGCATCGACTGGATGGCCTTCACGCTGACTTTCGTGCTGGCCTTCGCAGGTTACCTCTACACGCTGGCGCCGGATCTGACGCTGCAAGACTCAGGCGAACTCGCCGTGGGCTCAATGTACGCCGGCGTGCCGCATCCGCCCGGCTATCCCGTGTGGACGATCTACACATGGGCTTTCACGAAGATTATCCCGTTCTCCAACATGGCGTTTCGCGTGGGCATTTCGTCCGCGTTCGCCGGCGCGCTCGCGTGCGCGTTGATCGCGCTGATGGTGTCGCGCGGCAGCAGCATGTTCATCGAGAGCGTGGCGGAGTTGAAAACCATCGACCGGCGCATCGAGAATGGGATCTGCCTCGTGAGCGGTTTCGTGGCCGGCATGTTGATGGCCTTCAACGCCTTCATGTGGAGCCAATCGATCATCGTGGAGGTGTATTCGCTGAGCATGTTGTCGCTCACGGGCGGCGTGCTGTGCCTGCTCCATTGGACCTACACGCCGCACCAGTATCGCTACCTTTACCTGTCGTGGTTTCTTTGCGGCATTTCTTTCAATAACCATCAATCGCTGTTCGTGATCACGGTGGCGATGGAGGTGTTGATGATCGCGGTCCAGCCACGCATCGGCCGCACGATGTTGTTATGGAACAGCATCTTTTACTTCCTCGGCATCATCGCCTATACCAAAGGCGGCTTGTCCGTGATGCAGGGCAACATGGCGTTGTTGCTCATCTTCAACTTCGTGGGTCTGTTTTCATTCGCGGGTTGGGTTGCGCTGGCCGTCAGGACGAAACCCAGCGGAATGGAAGTGCTCCGCGACATCATCCTGCTCGTTCCGCCGCCGCTGCTGCTGGCCATGTTCAGCAAGAGGAACATGCAAAATTTCCAGATGGAAGGTTCCGGCGCGCGCCTGGCCATCGGTTATCTCGCCATCGTGCTGGTTGTCTATTACCTGCTCGATCTTTTCTTCTGGTTGCAGAAGCGTGCGCTGCCCTGGACACCTCAATGGCGCAAGGGCATTGCGTGCGGCATCGCCTTCGTCATGGGCGCGGCGTTTTACCTCTACATGCCGGTCGCCTCGATGACGAACCCGCCGCTGAACTGGGGTTATCCTCGCACCGTCGCCGGGTTCCAACACGCGTTCACCCGCGGGCAGTATGAGAAAATCCATCCCACCGCCGGCTCGGGCAAAAACATCGTGGAGATGACAGTCTCGTGGGTCACGACCTACTCGAAGCAAGTGCGGTTCATTTTGATCGAAGGCCCGATCGAGGAATTCAGCCTGGGCTACTTGCTGATTGGGCTGGTGCCGTTGCTCTTTTTCAGGCGACTGCAACCACGAGAGCGAGCTTGGCTATTGGGGTTGGTGGCGTTCTATCTCGTGCTAGGACCGTTCCTGCTGGAACTGTTTAACCCAGCGCCGGATCGCCAAAGCATCTCGCTCAACAAACCGTTCTTCATCGCGTCGCACGTGTTCCTCGCGATGGGTATCGGCTACGGACTGACGCTGCTGCTGGCCAGTCTGGTCGCGAATTACCGGAAGTATCGGATGCCCGTGCTGATCGGCCTCGGCGTGGTGGCGATGGGCGCGCTTTGGTTTGGCGTGGCTGAAACTTTCAATCAGGAGACGCCTTATTGGGTTCCGCGTTTCGCCGCGGTGTGGAGCTTTGCTCTCGCCGTCCTGGCAACGGTCGCCATCGCGTTCGCCAAACAGCGGGCGCCGATTACCGCGCTGCTCGTCATCTCAGCGCTCCTGCCGGTCTGGACTTACGCCGCGCACTGGTCTGACGTCGAACAGCGCGGGCACTACTACGGATTTTGGTTCGGACACGACATGTTCACGCCGCCGTTCAAGGGCAAGGACGGCAAGCTCACTTACTCGAGCAAAGAACGCGAAGAGTTGCTGAAGACACCGGATGGCGCCGCGCGCATTTATCCTGAGATGACGAAGGACACGATCCTGTTCGGTGGCACGGATCCGGGACGTTTTTGTCCGACTTACATGATTTTTTGCGAGAGCTTCACGCCGGCGAAAGACAAGCCGCGCGATCCGGAGTTCGATCGGCGCGACGTGTACATCATCGCGCAGAACGCGCTCGCGGACGGCACTTACCTGCAGTACATCCGCGCGCACTACAACCGCAGCACGGAGAAGGACATTCCGTTTTTTGGCGAACTGTTCCGCAGCGACAAGGAGCGGGAACTGAATTTCAAAACCAACCTGCTCGCGAAGGTGGTGGCGGTGCCGCTCGACAATTTCTTCCTCGGGAACGGCGCGCGCATCGAGAAGGAACGCCGAGTGGGCAGTTCATTCTTCAAGACGGATCACTTTACGCG
>DATHKK010000391.1:0-10669 GCA_035489355.1 Candidatus Limnocylindria bacterium | reverse complement strand
AATGGTCATGGATAAGGGGCTTCACGCATTTGTGAAAGTCGCCCGGGAAATATCAACACGCCAGCCATCCGCACGATTTGTCGTTGCAGGCGACGGTCCAGACATTGCCGACTTCGAGTCTGAACTTGCGTCCCAAGGTCTTTCTGAGGTGGTAAAGATCTTGGGCCACGTCACGGACATGAACAATTTCTGGTCAAAAATCGACGTGTTTCTTTTCGTCTCTCCCCGCGACACCTTCGGGCTGACGATCGTGGAAGCCATGGCTTGTGGAGTGCCAGTTGCCGCCTACCGGACCGGCGCTGGTTCAGATGAGATACTCAGAGACGGGGAAACCGGTTTGATGGCGGAATACGGCGATGCCAAAGGTCTGGCCCACCAAGCGATTCAATTTGTTCTTGAACGCCCGTTGCGAGAACGCGTTAGCCAACATGGCTTTGATAACGCAAAGAAGAAATACACGATTCGCGTGTGTGCTCAGGGTATCAATGAAGTGTATTCGAACGTTTTATCTCACCGTACTTAACTCAATGCGAATATTCCGAAACGCGCTTACGCTCGTGATGACTCCCTCGATGGTTCCGTGTTGGGCACGGTGGCAAATGCGATTTTTCGGCGTTCCCGTGGTAGTGAAAATCCCGTTTGGAGCAACCGTCGGCTCTTTCAGCAGCTTCAGTGAACTGTGGTCTGTGCGGCACATGGCGCCGTCTTCCCGCGAGTGCCGATTGATTCAGCGGGTGGTGGTGCCTTCTTCTCTGAATTTTGACGTTGGTGCGAATGTAGGGGGATTCACATTGGCCATGGCAAAAGCGTGTCCTGCGGCGGAGATTCATTCCTTTGAGCCGGCCCCCGATACGTTCGACCGACTTTGCAAAAACATCGCTTTGAACGGCGTCCCCCATGTTCATTCGCATCGCGTGGCCATGGGATCAAAACCGGGACTATCGCTCTTCCATGTGGACCCGAATTCCCCCGCGACAAACCATCTTCGAAATGAGCGCACGGCGAATGAACAATGCATCGAGGTAGAGGTGCAAACTGTTGATGCGACAATCCAGAAAATCGGGCAGCGATCTCCCGGCTTATTGAAAATTGATGTCGAGGGTTTTGAATGTGAGGTGCTCTTGGGCGCGGCTGAATCTATTCAGCAAAACCGTTGGGCGGCGGTGTTGATTGAAGTTTGTCCGAGCAACCTTCATCGCACCGGGCGCTCCGTAGGGGATTTGATCTCAATCTGCGATTCCTTGGGTTGTGCTCTTTTCGAACTGACAGAACAAGGCCACCCAGGGCGTGAATTGTCTCTTAACGATCTACGAAACGTTACATTCGTAAACGCGCTTGTGGCTCGAAAGCGGCAACCAAGATGATTTTCAAGCACTTCATTCGGAACATTCTGCCGTATTTCTTCGTCGAACGCCGCCGCCGACTTTTTCGGCTGCATCGGCTTGGCTTGTCTCCCAGTTGCGGGACAAGCCAGGAATATGAAGCCGCCGTGAACGGCTGTCGTTTCGAATTGTGGCCCGCCGTTCTTCGCACGACGCAAGACTGGACGCTCGTTGATGTGGGCGCGAACGAAGGCGACTTCATTCGTGCCACGACGCGGTTGGCGAATCCATCCGCCGTATTCGCGTTTGAACCACTTCCCTCTTGTCAGCCAGCATTGTCGAAACTGCTCGCGAGTGTTCGCGGCGGACAATTGATTTGCGCGGCCGTGGGCGCAGCAACGGGTGAGGTTAAGTTGCATTGTACTGCCAACACCTACATGAGCAGTGTTTTTCCACCACAGCGCGGGATTGATAGCTCGTATGCGGATGGTGATTACGGGGTAGTCCAGCAACTCAGCGTACCGCAGGTGAAACTGGACGATGCCATCCCACCTGGCATGCACATCGATTTGCTGAAGGTCGACGTTCAGGGATACGAAATGGAAGTTCTTCGAGGAGCGACACGAACGCTCAAGGAAACGGGAGCGTTGTTGATCGAAGTGAACTACACGCCACATTACAAGGGTGCCGTCAGTTTTGACGAGTTACACGCTTTCCTGAATGCTGTTGGATTTCATCTCCATGGAATTTCCACACCATACTTTGATGACATTCGCCCTTTGTGGGCCGACGCGATGTATGTGCGCAAAGACTGAGAAGGAAGACCGTTAGTTTAACGTGGTCGTCGTTGCCGACATCAACACGCTGTGGCGTCGCCGCCCGTTTCAGGCATTGAGTAATCTGCGCCCTGTTCTGGGATTGATGCCAATGGATCCGCTGGTGGCGATGAAGCAGCGGCGGCTTCCCTGGGGAACAACCCGCAACACGTTACAGAAGATGAACTTACGCTCCGTCGTGTTGCCTTTTGGCTGGGCGACACGAACCGCGACCAGCGCCTTGCCGCGACTGTGGTCGGCCGCGAGCAAGGAATGCCGTTCGATCGGAACAGAACCCACCGCCCTGATTGTGACTTCCCCTCACTACGCTCCACTCGTGCAACAACTGAGCGAGGATATTTCCACGTTCTATTACTGTTCAGACGATTACTTGAACTACAGCGGCTGGGATGCGGATCGGATGCGCGAACAGGAGGCATTGATTGTCCGGCAAGCGCGGCACAGCTTTTTTGTGTCCGCAGCCCTGCGAGAGCGTGCCGTGCGCGAGTACGGCGTTGATGCGACACGCGTCGCCGTGAGTATGAATGCGACGGACGAAGAATTTCTTTCGTCCGTATCTCCGAGTGAAATTGAACGACTGCTGCAGCGCTTTCCGAAATTGAAACGCCCGATCGCAGGAGTCATTGGCGGCATCAATGAACGGCTGGACTACGCGCTCCTTTTGCAGGTGGCAGAACTTTCAGAACTGGGCACGCTGCTGCTCGTGGGACCGATCGCAGATCCCAACGATGCGGAATTGGCTGCATTGCTCAAGCACCCCCGCGTCGTCGCGGTGGGACACCAACCGCATGAGTCCCTTCCGATCTGGCAACAAATGCTCGACGTCGCGTTGATTCCTTATCGTGAATCGGCCTTCAATCGGTTCTGTTCCCCGTTGCGATTATTCGATCACCTTGCCGTGGCACGCCCGATTGTGGCTACGGCGGCCTGCGAGCAAGTTCATGAATTTGGCGATTGGGTTAAAGCCGCGAAAGATACCGTAGAATTTTTGGCAATGGTCGTCGATTCCGTAAAGGAGACAGATGAGACTCCCTGCCGTCGCAGACGAGAATGCGCCGCTCAACATACGTGGAAGGCTCGGGCTTCCGCCATGGATGCTGTTCTCGGCACGAAGTTAAGCCAGCCTTCTCTTTAAGTTTGCTCGTAGCATGCAGTTCTATTTTATTCCCTTCTTGATTGGATGCGGCTCGTTGCTGGTTGCGGCGATCCTTCGCCCCAAGTTGATCTACCAGTATCCGTATTTTATGGCGGCGACCTTCGCCACATTTATCGCTCCTCAACTGTATGGCCTCTACTTGTTGAACTGGGGCGGACCTTTCGTCGAAGCAATTGCCTTGATGTGCCTGCTTTGTCTGGCTTGCTGCTGGTTGGGCTATCTGCCACGCGCTCACCCGGCGTTGATCGAGAAGTTGAACGTGTCTCTGAACACGAACCGCTTTCTTCACGGCGGGATTGTCCTGGTGGCGGTCGGCTACTTCTTTGTGTACCGTTTTGGCACGTTGGGTGAAGACGATATCTCCACCCTGATGACAGGGGTGGGAACCATTTATTTGTTCTTCGGTGGCTTGGTTTATCCGGGTTTCGCTATTTGCTTTTACTGTGCGCTCAAGGAGCGAAACGTGGTTGCATGGATCGCGGCAGCCGTGGCGGCATGGATTCCTTTGCAAGCGGCGATCTTTTATGGCCGTCGCGAGCCGACGGTGCTTTTCATTCTCTCCTTGGCCATGAGCTTCTATTTCATTAGAGGCAAATTTGCCCCCCGTTGGGCCATCGTCACGGGCGTAGTGGGAGCCATGTTCATCATCCCCGCCATCGGAGAGTACCGTTCATTGGCGACTGAGGACCCTTTGGCAGCCTTGAAGGCCATCAACTTCAAACAAGAGTTCAACGAATACTTCGAGGAAGATACGATCAGCGAAGTGAGGAATGCGGTCGTGTTGATCGCTGCGACACAGGAGACAAGCGACTACGAATGGGGGGCCGGGTATTGGAACCGCATTGTCTTCCGTTTTATCCCTGCGCAATTGTTCGGACGTGAGTTCAAGGACTCACTGATGATTGGCGGCCAGCAACGCGACCCGAGCGAGTTTGTCGAAGCGACAATAGGAACGGGTCTCCCTGTTGGGGCAACTATTACAGGCCTGGGCGATTCGTTTAATCAGTTCGGCTATTTCGGCTGCCTCATCTTCGCGGTCATGGCCTACCTCTTCAAGAATCTCTGGGTGGCGGCAAACCACCCGGACGGTACGATGGCGCAGATCCTGTACATCCAGGTGATGACTACAGCGATGCGCGCGCTCACGCATCAGACCTTGGATTTCCTGCCCGGCTTCATCTACAGCAGCATTTTCATTTCACTGGTAGCGCTTTACGCGCGCGAGAAACGCGACTTGGAACCCGAACGCACGGTGCGAGAAACGCTGAAAACTGAAACGCTAAAAAGCTGACATCCGCGGGCGGGACTGATCATTCTCCGCAGATACTCGCCAACAAGCTCTGGACTTCCCACTCATTCTGAACAGGGTTCGATTCCATACCAGCCAAGCCCAGCGGAATTTCGAGGCTGCGCTGCGGCAGTCTGATTGGCTCGCGCGGACGACCGCTGCGGCAGTCGAGGACTACCAATGGCAGCGTCTTCAAACCGTCTGGTCTGATTGCGTGCGCGATGTTCCCTACTATCGCCAGATGGTTCAATCAGGACAGGCCTCGGAGCACTTGCGGAGCTGGGAGGATTTCAGCCACATTCCAGTTACAGATCGTTCCACCTTGCAGTTGCGGCAGAAAGAATTCTGCCGCCTGTCGGGCCCGGCGCATGACTTCCGGATGACGGGGGGATCAACCGGGGTGCCGGTTCGATTGGGCGTGTGGCGCAGCGAAGCCAAATTTCACCGCGTGGCGAAGTTAATCCTGTGGCAGCGCGCCGGCTATCGGCCATCAGACAAGTTGTTCCTGATTTGGGGACATTCCCATTTGCTCGGAACGGGCCTGCGCGGGCGGATGAACCACGTCATCCGCAAACTGAAAGATTCATTGTTGGGCTACAAAAGGGTCGATGCCTATTCGCTTTCCCCGCGACGATGCGAAACGATCGCGCGTCAACTCCTGCGCTTTCGACCGCTCGGTCTGATCGGCTATGCGTCAGCCTTGGACTATTTCGTCCGCGCGACCGAGCCGTTTCACGAAGCCTTTGGAAAGCTCGGTCTGCATTTTGTGATGCCGGCCGCCGAAATGTTACCACGCCCGGATTCGCGGCAGTTATTGGAACGTGTTTTCCGCTGCGGCAGCATTGAGGAATTTGCCGGGGTGGAA
The DNA here is from genome assembly GCA_035489355.1 of Candidatus Limnocylindria bacterium. GTDB lineage: Bacteria > Verrucomicrobiota > Verrucomicrobiia > Limisphaerales > SIBH01 > JANNGC01. The sequence goes on along the minus strand of DATHKK010000391.1, from coordinate 5,202 downwards.
TTTGGGCAGGTTGCCATGCGAGAGCAGAATTCCGGCTTTCAGGTGTTTCACGACCTGAATTACGTCGAGGCATTGCCCGGTGCGCAACCTGGTTTGGCACGGGTCGTCCTGACTGCGCTTTACGATCGCTATGTGCCGCTCATCCGCTATGCACCTGGAGATGAAATCTCCGGTCCGCAGTCGCTGTCAAATGGACACGTGGCTGCATTTACGCGCGTCGAGGGCCGCATCAATGATTCGGTGCATCTGCCCGATGGCACGGCGATCCACACCGTGTCGATGCTGCATTGCATTCATCAGGAACCCTCCGTGCTGAATATCCAACTGGTCCTGGAGGATGCCGGTCCACGTCTCCGGCTGGTGGTTGGCGTGGGCTATGATGCGCAGTGTGAGCAGCGCATCCGACACCGTCTTGCGGATGTCTCCCCGGGGTTATCCAGGATTCCGATCGATCAAGTTCCTGACGTGGCCACCACGGTGGCCGGCAAGCGGCGTTGGATTCACGACGCACGGACCACTTCCGCTGCATAAGCGCCAGATGTCCGTCCCGTTAAAGATTGCAGTCGTTTTCTATAACATCGGCCCGTACCACCACGCGCGATTGAACGCCGCAGCGGAGCGGGGGCGCACTGTGGCCTTGGAATGGTCGGCACGCGAAAGCTACCCGTGGGGCCGGTCAGAAATTCCCGCGCGGTATGAAAAAAGAACGTTGCTGCCAGACAATATCAATACTTCGCCTTCGCGAGCGATGCTGCGCAACTCAATGAATGACGTGCTCTCGGATGTTCGGCCAAACGTTTTGGCAATCAACGGCTGGAACGACTTCGGCGCTTTGGAGACGCTATGGTGTGCTCTGCGCATAAATATTCCAGTGGTGGTCATGTCTGAAAGTTCCGAGCAGGACACGCAGCGAAGCCGATGGAAGGAATGGGTCAAACGTCGAATTGTTGCGCGCTATTCCGCCGCGCTGGTCGGGGGGCGATTACACGCGGATTATTTGCAGCAACTCGGCATGTCCGCCGAGCGCATCTTCACCGGCTACGACGTGGTGGACAACGCTCATTTCGCGTCCGGCAAAGAAAACGCTGAAAATCCGAAAATCCGAAACTCTGAAATCTCTGGTCCGGAATCTGCAATTTCAGCATTTCAGGATTTCAGGATTTCAGCATCGGACTCTCCCTCTCCGCCTCGACCGGGGAGAGGGATCGGGGGTGAGGTGTCGATCTCAGCCATTTCAGATTCTCAGCCTTTCAGTTTTTCAGCTTTTTCCCCCTTCTTCCTCGCATCCGCGCGTTTCATCGAGAAGAAAAATCTCTTCACGCTGTTGCGCGCTTACGCCGATTACCGGACGGCTGCCGCGGAATCCGCAATCCGCAATCCGCAATCCGCAATTTGGAATTTGGTGTTGCTCGGTGATGGTCCGCTACGTCCCGCCCTCAACTCTCAACTCTCAACTCTCAACCTGCACCCTTGGGTGCAGATGCCCGGCTTCAAGCAATACGATGAGTTGCCCGCGTTTTATGCGCGTGCGGGCGCCTTTGTCCATGCCAGCACCACCGAGCAATGGGGACTGGTCGTGAACGAAGCGATTGCGGCGGGTCTTCCGGTCCTTGTTTCAAACCGCTGCGGTTGCGTGCTCGAACTGGTCCGCGAGGGTGTGAACGGGTTTGCTTTCGATCCTGAAAATCAGAATGAGCTTACGCAGTTGATGGCAAAAATGGCCTCGTTATCAGAAGGCGACCGCCAACGTCTGGCCCGCGCCAGTCGCGAGACCGCTTCGCAACACGAGCCGGCGCGTTTCGGTGAAGGTCTTCGCCGCGCGGCGGAACTCGCAGTCTGCCTGCCGCGGAAACGTGCGGGCATTTTTGATTCCATCCTCCTCAGCAGCCTCGTGCGTCGATGAGAACAAAAGAACAACGCCGCTTGGCCTTTCAGCTTTTTCAGTATTTCAGCTTTTCAGCTTTTCCCTGCAGGAGGCGTCGCCGTTTAGTATTTCAGCATTTCAGCATTTCAGCATTTCAGTTTTTCCCCCTCCTTCCCCTGTGAACATCGGCTGTCTTTTGGATTGTGCATCGCGCAACGCGGGCGGTTTGTTCGAGAGCGTGCGCCGTATCGCCCAGTCCTTTCCACAAACGCAGGGGACGACCATGGTGTTCAGCCTGGAAGACGAGCATGCAAAGGAAGACGCCGGCCATTGGCAGCCCCTGAAGCTTCATCTTTTTGAGCGGAAATGGTTCCCCCAATGGGGTTACGCGCCACAATTGAGTGAGGCTTTGCTGGACGCGAACATCGAGATGCTGATGACGCACGGACTTTGGAAATATAGTTCTCTGGCCTCGCTCCGCTGGCATCGGCGCACGCGTCGTCCATACATTATTCACGCGCACGGGATGCTCGATCCCTGGGCGGTGCAAAACTCGAAGTGGAGAAAACGCGTTGCGGCCATGCTTTACGAGAGTGTGCATCTGCGTGGTGCTGCGTGCCTGCGCGCTCTGTGTGAGTCAGAAGCACGCGCCATGCGGGCCTACGGCCTGCGCAATCCAATCTGCGTCATTCCCAACGGCATTGATCTGCCCGACCTCGGCTCAATTCCGAATTCCGAATTCCAATTTCCGAATGTGGACGGTCGCAAGATCCTGCTCTACCTCGGTCGATTGCATCCCAAAAAAAATCTCGTTGCACTGCTGCACGCCTGGGCCGCGGTGCAGCGTGACAATAAAGGTGCGAAAGAGTGGGTGCTGGCTATTGCCGGCTGGGATCAAAACGGCTACGAAGCCGAACTTCACCAGCAGTGCTCCGATCTCGGCCTTTCCTTTAGCCTTCCCTCTCCGCCTCGACCGGGGAGAGGGACTGAGGGTGAGGTGTCGAGTTCCGACCATTCGTCATTCGCCATTCGTCATTCGGTCGCATTTCTCGGTCCTCTATTCGGCGAAGCCAAAGCCGCGGCTTATCGAAATGCTACTGCGTTCGTGCTCCCTTCGCTCAGCGAAGGCTTACCGATGGTCGTGCTCGAAGCGTGGGCTTTTGCCAAACCCGTCCTGATGACGCCCGAGTGCAACCTTCCGGAAGGCTTTCAAGCCAACGCGGCGCTACGCATCGGAACCGACGCTCCATCGATCGCGACAGGCTTGCGCGAACTTATGGCCATGAGCGACGCGCAACGCATCGACATGGGGGCGCAAGGCCGGGCCCTCGTCTCGAAAAAGTTTCTGTGGCCACGAATCGGCGAGGAAATGCGTTCCGTGTGCGAATGGGTAATGAATGGCGGCACGGCGCCCGCCTCGGTGCGGTGTGATTGAAGGATGAAACGCATCCTAATTTTTCTGCTCCTTTCCGGACTTGCCGCCGAGGCCGCGCAAACGCTGCTTCGCCGGGAACTATTTCAATCGAACGGCGCTCTCACAAGCAGCTCAACGGGCGCGTTTCATGCCGTCGTTGGAACCCTTTTCAAGAAGGCGGGCGGGCCTTATGTGGCCCCAGGGACTGATGGTTTCTCTGCAGACCTGAACAGTCAGCAGACTTACGCTTACGGGCGATTCGAACTGCCGACAATTTGGACGAATTATTTTATCGGCTGTTGGTTCTTTCATAAAGGCACCTTCTTGGCCTCGTCGCAAAAGTTGCCTCTGCTTTGGTTCGGTGGTTTCAACTCTGTTGACATCAGAATAGGGGTCACAAATGGCGGGTTGGTCGCTGGCCTGCAATACGGGAAAGATGTGCCCCTTTCAGTGCCGTTACGGAACCAATGGTTGTGGCTGGGAATTGGGATTAGCAACCTCGGTGGTCACGTGACGCCTCAATGGGACGTGCGCTTTTATGTGAAGCCGATCGGCGGTGTGATGACAAATGTTCTTACTCTCACCAACATCACGAGCTTCCAAAGGCAGCAGATGACGCAAGCCGGCGTCGGTACATGGGCTTCACCGAACACGTATTTCAACGGCCGGATTGGCGCCGTTTCTCTCTACAGTTTTGAGGATTGGAATGACGTTGCCTATCCATCTGAGTTGATCGAGCCGGCAACACCCAGGACATGGTATGTGAATCCGGCTACGGGCAGCGACGCGAACTCTGGTGTCTCACCGGCACTGGCTTGGCAAACCGCCGGCAAGCTCAATGAAGAGTCGGCCACATGTGGCATCTTCTCGGCGAACAGCTTTAGCCAGGGAGACACCGTGATCATAGACACGAGCGGGGCACTGTTGGATGCGAGCCACACCAACCTTGCGTTCACGACTGCGGGCATGAATGTGAAAGCCACCAATGGCGTGTTTTGGACGGCTAAACTCGACGTGTCTTTGACCAATGATCACTTCGTCGCGCACAGCCTGCCGAACGTTTACCAGATAACGATTCCCTCCGCTGAATTCGCATTCGGCCAGAGCAACATCGTGGTTTGGGAAGATGAGAAGTGGATGAATCATCCACCGGGCGCAACCTTCACTTCGGTGTCGAACGCGCTGACCACCAACGCGGGATGCTTCTGGACTGACGGGAGCATCATCTACGTTCATCCGTTCGACGACAGCAATCCGGCCAGCGACGGGAAGGTTTACACACGTTCGGTGGCACGCAGCACAGATGGATTTTTGGCCGGGATCAGTCTGGCTGCAGCCAACATCAACATCCGGGACATCCGTGCGGGCAAGACGTGCATGGTTCGCGCCACCGACAATCTGGACGCGCTGGCGTCTTATGTAGTTTCTGGCGAAGGCGGCTTCGGCGGAACTTCAATTCTCGCGCATTGCGAGCTATTTTACGGCTCGAAACACATTCTTGGATTGGTCGGCGACGCGAACAATTCCGACATCACCATTCAGGACGTGCAAGCCGAACAAGGTTCGCCCACGGCCAGCCAATCGCCGTTGGTCAGCTTCATGTCAGGCGCAGCGAAGAGCAATAATGTGCATCGCTATGTGAACGTTCGCGTGAGCAAACCCTCCGGACTGATTGGCTCCACGAATGGCACGACGGATTTTGTCGGCTCCACGATGTTGATGCACAACAGCGGCAGCGGCGTGCAGTTTCGCGAAGTTGTTTTCGCTGATTGCAACCTTGCCGGGACTGTCGGCTGGGGCATTTGTTCCAATGCTTACGTGACGAACTGCGTCTTGGGAGCGGTGCAACCTTCGGCGGTGGTGAGCAACATCATCGTGGGCACAAAGTTCAAGGGACACGGGGTGAGTCTGATCTACAACAGCG
>DATHKK010000390.1:0-2160 GCA_035489355.1 Candidatus Limnocylindria bacterium | reverse complement strand
GAGCGCCTCGTGCAACGCAGATTCCACCCAGCAGTTGCGCACCACGGCTGAGCCGGGGCCGCCGGAACCAAAGTCCATGGCGTCATCCTTGCAAAAACCGAAAAGCGAATTGATGAAAAAATTCGTGCCGCGAATCGTGTAAATACCGTCGTAGTCCGCGTCCGCAATGGCCGCACTGTAAATGCCGTCCACCGAGGGAAACTCGATCATGGCCGAGCGGCTGACGATATTCGTGCAGCCCTCCCATTCGCCCACAGTGATGGCTCGCTGCACGAGGCAGCGTTCCCACATGATGGTTGAGAAATAGCCATTGCCCACCTGCCCGGCCAAGTTCACGAAAGCGCAGTTCGTCAACTGGACGAGCGCGTCGGAGTGAACAAAAAGAAGTGGCTGCTCCGAGCGATGACTCGAACCCGGGGAGTAACTGATGCTCCCCGCCGCGCCAGAGCCGGTCATGATCGCATGGTTCGCAGTCAACTCCGCCGCCGGACCGCGCAGAAACCATCCACCCCACGCTCCGGTGCGTTGCTCCGGCGCGACGCGATTCGTCGGTGTGAAGACAACCGGCTGCGTCGCGGTACCTTTGATGATCGTGCGCCCCGTGTTCGTGATGTTCACACCCGGGTTCAATCGCACCACTGTGCCGGCCTCGATGGTCAACGTGGCCGCCGCCGGAATGGTGAGATTACCCGCGACGTGGATACGCGAGTTGTTCGTCCACGTCGTCGTGCCGATCACGCCGGAGACGGCGGTCCACGTGGTATTTGATTCGATGTTGATCTGTTTGCCCGACTGCAACGATTGGAGAGATCCGTTGAAAGAAATGTTTGTTCCCGCCAACGCTGGAGAAAGAAGACCAAACCCCACGCCGCGCAAGATACGGAACGCGCTCGCCTCATAGCCGGGCGCGCTGACCCAGCCATTCACACGCCGCGCGTTGCCCGCGTCATCCTCCACGCGCGCGATAACGGGAATGTCCAGGCCCGCCGGGTAATCCTGTGGCGTCACAAGATCCAAATGCGCTCCGGCCATTTCCGCGGCAGTGGAGGAAATCGGCGGCAGTGGCACCCATTGAATCAATCCTAGCTCAGGCGCGCCGCGCTGACTTGAGAGCACGATGAAGCGCACCAGGACATTCGTCACCTCACTGCCGGCTGTGTTGGTGCGGCGCACGGCCAGATCGTAGTAATCCATTTTGTTGACCGTGTGGAAAACGCCGGCGGCGATGGCCGCGCCGTTCAATGTCACCTCGTAGCTGAAGCCGGCGTTCGTTTGCACGCGCAGCGCCACGCTGTCGGTATAAGTCGATCGATCGGTGACGCCATCGATGACAATGCTTTGTGAATTTGCGCCCACGGCCCACAGAAGGAGCACGCCCATTGCGAATGAAATGACCCGGAACATGCGACGAAACTACCCGCCGCCTCGGGCCCACGCAAATCATTCACCAATCGTTTCGCGGAAATTTTACGGAGCGAATCAGAGCGGCGCGCCCAGAGTGTGTTACTCAAACCGTTGATGTGGTAGGGCGCGTCGCTCCGCGCGCCGCGAACGCAAAAAACCTGTGCGCACTTCGTGGAATTCCAACCCACCGCCGGCGCGCGCGCCCCATCTTTTACATCATCGCGCCACAGGAATTTGTTGGGAATTCGGAATTTGAAATTTCCCGCGGCCGTCAGACAAACGACCACTCGAAAATCAGCGCATCGCTCCCTTCATCCGCGCGGCTGCGTGTATTACCGATGCACTGAGGGCATCTCCCATCTTGCCCTCTGTTTGGAACCGGGCGGGTCATTGGATGTGCGTTTCTGGTGGCCCGCCCACCTGATTTTGGATGCGGCATGTGGACGGTAATTCTAACTCTCACGTTCGTTTGGCTCGCCCTTTCGCTCGTGTTCGTTCTGGCGCTGAGTGCGACCGCGGCGAAGAAACGCCCCCGCCTTTCCTCGCCGGAACGTCCGCCGGAAATTGCTCGCGGCGCATTTCGCTCGCGATGGAAGCGGACGCGCCGGAAGACATTCTCGAAGGGTTGATCGCGGCGTGCGTTACTCACTCACGCACTCGCGAAGCGGCGCGCAGCACCCCTCGCCTTTGCTCCGCGCTTTCCATCTTCACGCTCGCTCCCTTTAATAAAAACGTGGCGACGCTGCACATCAAACC
>DATHKK010000389.1:0-2318 GCA_035489355.1 Candidatus Limnocylindria bacterium | reverse complement strand
GCATGACTTCGTTTCGTCGAACAGCCGCGCGGCCTATGACAATCTGCTCTGGCAAGGCCAGACGCGATCCGGTCGCGGCGAAGCGCAACTTAGGCGATCGGACGGTGGTCTGGTGCCGACTTTTCTTACGTTCAACGCATTGCCGAAGGATTGTGGCGCTGCGATCGGCGTGCTCATCACCGACCTGACCACGCAGAGGCATCACGAGCAATTGACAGATGCGCACGAAGCGTTGCGGGAGAGTGAACGTCGCTTTCGCGAGATGATCGACGCGCTCCCGGTAGCCATCTATACGACCGATGCCGAAGGACGCCTCACGCACTTCAACCCGGCTGCCGTCAAGTTCTCGGGCCGCAGGCCGGAGCTTGGCACCGACCAGTGGTGCGTGAGTTTCAAACTCTACCATCCTGATGGCAGGCCCATGCCGCACGACGAATGTCCAATGGCCATCGCCCTGAAGGAAGGCCGAATTATCCGCGGCGCTGAGGCTATTGCCGAGCGGCCCGACGGCACGCGTATCTGGTTCACGCCTTATCCGACGCCGCTGCTGGATGGCGCGGGCAAGATCGTCGGCGGCATCAACATGCTGCTCGACATTACGGAACGTAGGCAAGCTGAGGCCGCGTTGCGCGCGAATGAAGAACGCTTTCGCACCTTGTTCGAGTTGGGTCCCATGGCCGTTTATTCTTGTGATGCCGCAGGTGTGATAAGGGAATTCAATCACCGCGCTGCGGAATTGTGGGGCCGCGCGCCAGCGCCGGGGGACACGGACGAGCGGTTCTGCGGCTCGTTCAGAATGCACCGTCCCAACGGCACGTTTATGCCCCACGAGCAATGCCCCATGGCCGACGTGCTGTGCGGCAAAATACCGGCGGTGCATGACGGGGAAGTGGTCGTCGAACGGCCCGACGGCTCGCAGATTACTGTCATCGTCAATATTCGTCCATTGAAGGACGAACGAGGAGAAATCACGGGAGCGATCAATTGCTTTTACGACGTTACCGAACGCAGGCACACGGAGGAGGCGCGCGCCCGGCTTTCTGCCATCGTTGACTCGTCGGACGACGCCATCATCAGTAAAACTCTCGAAGGCGTTATCACGAGTTGGAATGCAGGCGCCGAACGGTTGCTGGGCTATCAAGCCGAGGAAATCATCGGCCAGTCGATCACTAGAGTTATTCCGCCCGAGCATCTGGGTGAAGAGACAGAAATCCTGAAGAGCTTGCGCCGCGACGAGCGTGTTGAGCACTTTGAAACCGTGCGTATGGCCAAAGATGGCCGGCGCATTAACGTGTCACTGAGCATTTCGGCGGTTCGCGATATGGCCGGCCGCGTTATCGGCGCATCCAAAATCATGCGCGACATCACCGAGCGCAAACAGGCGGAAGAAGCACTGCGATCTGCCCAGATGCAACTCCAACAGTACGCCCAGGAATTGGAGACACGCGTGACCGAGCGCACCGCCGCGTTACGCGAAAACAACGAGGCATTGATCCACTCTTCGTTGCAACAGCATGAACTCACCGAATCATTGCGTGAAACCAACGAACAATTGGAAACATTTGTCTATTCCGCCGCGCACGATCTGCGCGCGCCGCTCCGGGCGATGACGGGCTTCTCCCAATTATTGCTAGACGATCACGCGCCCGGGCTTAACGACACGGCTCAGAAGCTTCTCAAACGCATTCATGTTTCCTCCGAGTTCATGGACAAGTTGCTGCTCGGCCTGCTCGCCTATGGCCGCGCCGCCCGCACCGAAGTGACACTGGGTCCCGTGGAAGTTCGCAAAGCCTGGGAAGCCGCCATCTTCCAAACCGCCCACCGTATCGATGAATCCAAGGCACGCGTTGAAGTAGTCGGGCCGTTGCCGGTAGTGCGCGCGCACGAGGCGACACTTGGGCAATGCCTGGCCAACCTGTTGAGCAACGCCATGAAATTTGTCGCGCCCGGTGTCCAACCGCACATCCGCTTTCGCGCCGAGGAAATCCCTCCGTCAGCGACGAAAAGCGGAGACGAAGCAAGAGTCCGGCTGTGGATGGAAGACAACGGCATTGGCATTGCGCCCGAGCATCAAGACCGTACTTTCCGCGTCTTCGAACGATTGAACGGCACGCGCTACGCCGGCACCGGCATCGGCCTGTCAATCGTGCGCAAGAGCATCGAACGGATGGGCGGTCATGTTGGCTTGGAATCCGAACCCCACAATGGTAGTCGGTTTTGGATCGAACTACCGAAAGCAGAGTGAGCCTGTCCAAGCAACGGCGACTCGTATCGGCGCACAGGGCTTCTCCAATGAAACGCGGTAATCTTTGGAAGTC
>DATHKK010000388.1:0-4883 GCA_035489355.1 Candidatus Limnocylindria bacterium | reverse complement strand
TCCTGTTCCCAGGTGGCCTCGATGGCTGCATCCGGCGGGAGCGATGGCGAAGCGATCTTCTCCAGCCCGCGCTCGGCTTGATCGGAAGCGGCTTCGGCCCTCGGCAAAGAGCGATACAGTTTCCGCAGATGATCGTGAATCCGTCGTCGCGTGATGAGCAGTAGCCACAGTTTGAAGGAACCTTTGGCTGGGTCGTAACGGAACTCCGGCATCTTGCGCGCCACGGCGATGACGGTTTCCTGCACCACGTCCTGCGCGTCGTCGTCAGACAGCCCACTCTTGCGCGCGACGTTGTAAATGAGCCGCCAGTAGGTATCGAAAAACGCGCGCCAGCTCATGGCGTCGTCCAGATCGCGCAATCGGCTCAATAAACTTTTGCGCGTGGGCAGACTGTCGTAGTCGCTCGTCGCTCGAACGTCGGCTGGATGAGACAGCGCGGAATTCATTTCGGCACCGCATGTTCTTAGCTTGGCGCCGCTCGGAATGCACGTGCCTTCGCGGCGGACGCCGTGGTCAAGCGGCACGATTGCGGATTGCGATTTCGTGGCCGCTTGTTTCTACTCCGCGACGCAAAACATGAACAACAAGTTCGAGTCAGAAAGGTTCATCGCCGGCAACGTGCGCGACATCCCGCGCTCGGGCATTCGCGACTTCTTCGACATTGTCCAGGGCATGAAGGACGTGATCTCGCTCGGCGTGGGCGAGCCGGATTTCGTCACGCCGTGGCACATTCGCGAAGCGGCTATTTTCGCGTTGGAGCGTGGCAAGACCGGTTACACTTCCAACCTCGGCTTGCTGAAACTGCGCGAAGAAATCGCGAAGCACATCACGGAGAAGTTTCGCATCAACTACGACCCGAAGAAGCAGATCATCATCGCCGTCGGCGTGAGCGAGGCGATGGACATCGCGTTTCGCGCGGTGACGAATCCGGGCGACGAAATCATTTATCACGAGCCGTGTTATGTGAGTTACTCACCCAGCATCGCGATGGCTCACGGTGTGCCGGTGGCCGTTTCGTGCAAGGCCGAGAATGGATTTGCGGTCACTGCGGAAGCGATTGAGAAAGTCATCACGCCCAAGAGCAAAGTGCTCGTGCTGAATTTTCCGACGAACCCGACGGGCGGCACGATGACGCGCGAGGAGTTGCTCAAGATCGCCGACGTTGTGAAGCGCCACAACCTGCTCGTGTTCACGGACGAAATTTACTCCGAGCTAACCTTCGAGGGCGAACACACCAGCATCGCTTCCCTGCCCGGTATGGTTGAGCGCACGATTTTTCTGCACGGCTTCTCGAAGGCTTATGCGATGACTGGCTTCCGCATCGGCTACGCCTGCGGCCCGGTGGAGATCATCGAAGCGATGATGAAGATCCATCAATACTCGATGCTTTGCGCCAGCATCATCAGTCAAGAGGCGGCGATCGAAGCCATCGAACACGGCTGGCCCGACATGCTGGAAATGCGCGAGCAATACAAACTCCGGCGCAACTTGATCGTGAAAGCGTTCAACGACATTGGCCTCTCGTGTCATCTGCCGCGCGGTTCGTTCTACGCCTTCCCGTGCATCAAGAGCACTGGGCTCACATCGAAAGAGTTCGCGTGGAAACTGCTCGAACAGGAAAAGGTGGCGTGCGTTCCCGGCAGCGCGTTCGGGCCGAGTGGCGAAGGTTACGTGCGCGCCTGTTTCGCCACGGCGCTCGATCAAATTCAGGTCGCGACGGAGCGGATTGGAAGCTTTGTGAAACGAGTGCGCGGGAATTGAGTTCCGCTGAAAGGTTTCCGTCTTTCCCAAGTCGTCAGCGGTATGGCATGGTCAGCACGCCCGCACCCGTCTCTTGGGAACGCATGGAGAAGGATCTGCCTGCGCTATGCTGGTGACCTCCAAGATGCGCCTCGATGAGCGCACAGCTGAATTCCTCATTGCTTCTCGGGGAAGCGAAAAACAACAATCGCGCGGCTTGCCCTGGGGCACGCCGAGAAATGAGTTTTGATCCTGAGTTCACCAGCATGATCGTTGCGTCCATTGTCCAAGAGGGCTTGTGTGCCGTTCCTTACCGCGAAAGTTTGAGGCGCCAATAGCATGGAAACCAAATCGCCCATTGTGATCGCGCTCGATGGCACCAGCGCGAGCGGCAAGAGCACCAACGCCAGGCTCGTCGCCAGAAAGCTGGGCTTTGTCTACGTGGATACGGGCGCGATGTACCGGACGCTGGCGTGGTATTGCCTGAAAAAAGGAATCGACCTGCATGACGCCAAAGCCGTCGCCAATGCCTGCCGCCGTTGGAAAACAAACCTACAGTGCATCGACAACACAGTGCGGCTGACCGTGGACGACTATTATCCCGAAAAGGAAATTCGCACCGCGGAAACCAGCACAGCCGTGACGCACATCTCCGCCATCCCGAAAGTCCGCGAGTGGATGAAGCTCAAGCAACAGGAGTGCATCCGGTTCGGCAATCTCGTCATGGAAGGGCGCGACATCGGTTCGAATGTTTTTCCCGACACGGATTTCAAATTTTATCTCGACGCTTCGCTGGAAGAACGTTCCAAACGCCGCCTGGATCAGGGTGTCGAGGAAAACCTGGAGGCCCGCGACCATCGCGACAGCCAGCGCGCCGCCGCGCCGCTGATGATTCCGCTCGGCGCGATGGTCATCAACAACTCGGGTGAGACGCCGGAGCAGACCAGCTCGCGCATCATCGCCGAAGTGGAGAAACGTCTCACCGCACGCCAGTGAACATCGCCTATCGCCTGGGCTGGATTTTCTTTCGCGCGCTCTACGCGACATATTTCCACTGGCGGGTTTTCCATGCGGAACGAGTGCCGAAGACCGGCGCCGTGTTGCTCGCCTCCAACCACGCGAGCTTTCTCGATCCGCCGCTGGTGGGATCGGGACTGCACCGTGAGTGTACTTTTCTCGCGCGTGACACGTTGTTTCGTTTTGGTCCCACGCGCTGGCTTCTGAATCATTGGCAGGCTGTGCCCATTGACCCCAGTGGCGGCAGCGCCACCGGCATGAAGCGCATTCTCGAAGCGCTCAACAAGGGCCGGGCCGTAATCCTCTTTCCCGAAGGCACGCGCACGCGCGATGGACAACTCCAGCCCGTGCGTTCGGGCATCGGGTTCATTGCCGCAAAAACCGAAGCGCCCGTGGTGCCGGTACGCGTGTGGGGAACCTTCGAAGCCTACGGACGCCACGTGAAGTTTCCGAAACCGAAGCGCGTGATGGTGAAGTACGGCGAGCCGCTGCATTTCCGCGAACTCCGCGGCGAGGCGAAGACTTGCTCGAAAGAACGGCTCAAGGAAATTTACCAACAGATCGCCGACGAGATCATGGCCGCCATCGCGAAGCTGGAGCCAAGTGTGGAACAGTAAGCGAGATGCGCTTGCTTCCTCTTCCTTTTCACCCTGAACTCTCAACTTCTTCGCCGCGCGCCCCCTCAGCTTCCTCCCTCATTGTCCGATAGACCTTCGTGATTTGGATTCTTCAAAAGATATGAGGGGCACGGCGAAGCTTGTGAAAGCGGGCGGTTCACGTCGCGGGACTCCAGACCTGAACGCGGGCGCGGTCACATGGGAATACCGTTTCTCCGGTGTCAATGAATCGCTCGCGGCCGCTCGGGCCATCGCGGCCGAAGGGTGGATTGTGGTAAGTTCCAGCGTCCGGCGTGATCAACAACGTGAATATCTGCTGAAGAGACCTCGGCGGTAATTCAGAAAGGGTTCACCGCACACTATCACTGCGATGGTTGAGGAAACCACGCTCGGCAGCGGACTGGCCAGCAAACCAATCACATTCTCCCGTTGACGGCGTTCACGACACGGAGTGACGATGAGCAGGTCAACCCAGTTCAATAATCCAAGGTATGGCCAACGTTGCTAAAAAAAGAATCCTGATCGTGGAGGACGATCCCACCGTCCGCGAACTCATCACTCGTTCTCTGGAGAACGCCGGCTATGATGTGACGGAGGCTGAGCACGCGCTGGCCGGCATCTGCGCCATGGTGCGGACGGGAGCGAATCTGGTGCTGGTCGATATTGGGATGCCGATTGCCGATGGCTTTACTCTGGTGCGCGAATTGAAGGCGCATGCGGACACACGGCACGTCCCGGTGGTGGTGGTGACGGGAATGGATACTCCTGAGTGCCGCGCGAAGGCGCTGGAAGCAGGATGTGTGGGTTTCATTGCCAAGCCGATGGACATGGTTCAGTTTCCGAAACAAATCGCGCAGTTCCTTTGCTAGAAAACCAAAGCATCCTCCTTTTCTTTGGTGTAAATGTCGCGCTCTCCATCGCAGCCGCCGCTGAGCTTGGGTCGTGAGCTGAATAAACCAAGGAACCATGATCAACTGCGCCATTCCAATCCTCGCGATTACAGATTCGACCAAAGCGGAAGACTACTACTGCAAGGTGCTTGGATTTCAAAAGACCTTTGCTTACCGCCCCGATCCAAAAAGAAGCAACCCCTGTTATCTCGGCGTCGCCCGCGACGGTGTTTCGCTTCATCTTGATTCATTTAAGCCAGAACGAGCTGGGACGACGGGCGCTTTCCTGTTCGTTTCCGATGTTGACGGGTTGTATTTGGAAATTTCTGCACGCGGCGCGATATGCCAGCTTGCTCCCACCGACCAAACGTGGGGGAATCGTGAGACGCACATTCGAGATCAAGACGGAAACGTGCTGTGCTTTGCCAAGCCTTTATGAGAGGTGACTGTGAGACTGGCAAGCGCGGCAGCGAATGGAGGTGACCTGACCCCGAAAATCTGGACGTGACAAAGCTGGAGTTCTGCGGCGAAGGAAGGGAGCAGCAGAACATGAAAAAAAGCAGATTCAGCGAGGAACAGATCATTCACATTATACGCGAAGCGGAGGGCGGACAGACGG
>DATHKK010000387.1:0-4056 GCA_035489355.1 Candidatus Limnocylindria bacterium | reverse complement strand
CGTGGAGAAGGAAGCGCGCGATCATGGCGCCGGTTCCACGCCGGCGTTGCGCGACGATGCGCAAGGCGTCACGCGCATGCTCGGTGTGAAACGCACGTGCGAAGCCATCGCTATCAGCGCGAAAGATTTCAAAGTGTTTTATCGTGGCGCCGTGGATGATCGGATGACCGAGGGCGCGCAGAAACCCGCCGCGTCCGCGAAGTATCTCGAACGCGCCGTGCAGGAATTTCTCGCCGGCAAAATGATCGGCGAACCGGCCACCGTCGTGCGCGGCTGTCTCATCAAATATGATTCGGCGAAGGAAGATGGCGCGGAGATTTCGTACGCGAAGGACATTGCGCCGTTGCTGGAGAAGAGTTGTGTCGGATGCCACAGTGCGGGGAACATTGGCCAATGGTCGATGTCCAGCCACGCGAAAGTGAAAGCGAAGTCGGCGATGATGCAGGAAGTGCTGCTCGCGCGCCGCATGCCGCCTTGGGACGCCGACCCGCATTACGGCAAGTTCGCCAACGATCGTTCGCTCACCGCGGCGGGGAAACGTTTGCTTTTGCGCTGGATTGAAGCCGGTGCGCCACGCGGTGATGGCGAAGATCGGCTCGCGTCACTCAAGGTGCCGGCCAACGAGTGGTCACTCGGCAAGCCGGACTTGATCGTATCGCTGCCCGAGCCGCAGGAAATTCCCGCCAACGGAGTGATTGCTTATCGTTACGTCGATGTTCCCGTGGAGTTGACGAACACGATTTGGATCGGCGCGGTCACGATCAAGCCCGGCAATCTGGAATGCACGCATCACGTCATCGCGCGCGTGAAGTATCCGAAGGAAGGCAAGACCAGCAGGGAGAATGCGGAAGGATTGGAAGGCTGGTCGCCGGGCAAAAGTTTTGTGCGTTTTCCCGCCGGCACAGGCAAGCGATTGAGGCCAGGCACCGTCGTGAATTTCGAGCTGCACTACACCGCCACGGGCAAGCCCGAGACGGACCGCACGGAGATTGGTTTGCATCTACTGAAGGAAAAGCCGCCGCTCAATTTCGAGTCGCGCATGGCCATCAATCAGGACCTGAACATTCCGCCCGGCGAATCCGACGTGCGCACGCACGCCACCGCCGGCTTCAAGCGCGACACGATGCTCTACACGCTCACGCCGCACATGCACAACCGCGGCTCGTGGATGAAGTACGAAGCGCTGTATCCTGATGGCCGGCGCGAGACGCTGCTGCACGTGCCGCGCTACGATTTCAACTGGCAGATGGAATACGCGCTCGCCGAACCCAAGCGCATGCCGGCCGGCTCGTGGATTCTTTGCACCGGCGGCTTCGACAACTCACTGCTCAACCCGCACAATCCCGACCCGCAGAAGCGCATCCACTGGGGCGAACAATCCTGGGACGAAATGTTCATCGGCTTCATGAACGTCGCCGAGTTGCCGGACGCAAAAGCGATTTCCAAAAAGTGAACTCAAAGGGCGTTCCAGCCGTGCGATTGAATGATGGCGCGGACGATTTGGCGGCGGCGTTCAGGGGTAACGGCGCCTTTGCGAGCTTTCAGTTCGTCGCGCGGCACCGCGTAGATGCAGTCGCACTTGCAGAAAGTGGTCCAATCCAAACCATCTGCTTGATCCAGCGCGACCTCGTTCTCAAGCGGAGGACGGCTCGCCCGTTGTGAACTGCAGTCGAGGATTTCGACGAAATCTTTTCGCGCGGCGCGGGCAGGATGAGAAATGATAACGACCGGATGCGAACCCCAGCCCATGTCGCAGGAGTAAACATCCCAGGCGTTCACGCCCGGCGGCCTTTGCCGGCTGCGCGCCGCAGCGCAGAGAACGCGGCCGTGCCAAAACTCCGCTCGCGCTTCTCCTCCCCGGCATTCGTTCCGTAGATGCGTTCGCTCTGAGCCGGAGTGAGCACGGGCGGGGTGAGGTAATCGGATTCCTCTTCTTCGAGCCGACGGAGAGCAGCGCGGACAACTTCGCTTTGGCTGTTATAGCGGCCGCTACGAATCATCCGCGTGATGAATTGCGTTTGTTCTTTGGCAAGCGCGAAAGCCATGCTGAGACTGTGGCCAACTAATGGCCAATCGTCAACCGTAGGTTTTTGTCGAGTCACTACTGCCACAACTCAAGGTGTAAACGAACGGTTCCGCTGCCCAGCATTGTCAGTCATTTTTTCTGTTCGCGCTTTCCTGAATTGCGAAACCGAGCGTTGCATCAGGCTGCCGACCAACCCAGGACGGAACCGATAGAGCCGCCAGCCGATTCTCGCGTTCCACGGATGAACGATCACGACCTCATTCCGCGCCACGCCGCGCACGATGGCCCTCGCCGCGGCGTCGGGACTGACCATGAGTTTTCGCGGGATCTGCGCGATGCAGTCTTCCTTTCGCACACCCAAATAGTCGGAGCGCTCGTGAATGCGCGTATCCACAAGACAGGGGCAGGCGAGGCTCATGTTGACGCCGAGGCGTTTGGATTCGATGCGTAACGCGTTGGAGAGTCCGACGATGGCACGTTTGCTGGCACTATAGGGAGTGAGCATCGGTGTAGGAAGCAGGCCGGTGATTGAGGAAACATTAACGATGTGTCCGGCGCGTTGTCGCAACATGACGCGATACGCCGCCATCACGCCGTGAACGACGCCCATCACGTTCACATCAAACACACGGCGAAATGTTCGGGAGACAAGTCACGAAAATCTTCCGCCACGGCGACGGCTGCGTTGTTGAACATGTAGTCCAGCCGCCCATGCCGCGCGGCGACATCGCTCACCGCGCGTTCGACGTCCGCTGCTTGCGACACATCCAAGGCGATGGCTTCAACACGCTGTCCAGCGCGGACGAGATCGGCTGCGACTTGTTGCGCGGTGTAGAAGTTGATGTCGGCAACCACCACGCGCGCACCGTAAGCCGCGAGTTGCTCCACCAGACTGTAGCCAATTCCTGATGCTCCGCCCGTGATGATGGCGACGGCCGTCTTCGAATCGGTCTATCGCATGAGCCACTTGGCGCAGCCAGCAGTGTGTTTGGCAAGCACTCGATTCCGGCCCCCGCTGTGTCATGTTCGCCACCACCTCATCCTCGCCGGGTTGGCTCTCAGCCGCTCTTTGCAGCGCGTGCAGCGAGAATTGCCGCCAGGTTAGAGCGCTACGGATACTGCGGTCCGGGGTTGGGCGCGTTCGGATCCACGCGTTGCGGTGCGCGCAGGAACCCGCGGATCATTCCGGCCGCAAGCCCGCCGAAGAGCACATGCGCGATGACTACGTTGAGTTCGTAGTCGCCTACGAATTGCGGCGCAGCTAGACGGAACGCAATGTAGTTGATCGCGTAGAGCGCCAATGAAGTCAGAATGCCCGCGAAGATCGCCCGCCAGTTTCGCAGCCGATACACCACGCCAAGGATGACCAAGCCGTAGAGCAGGGCGACGACGAAGTGCAGGAGGTGCGCCGGCAATGCCGGCATGCTAAAGATCGTCACGGCGGGATCGGTGCTGACGGCGCGCCCCATGATGTAAGCGCCCGAGGGTCGCGCGAAGGCCGTCCAGGGATTGCCCGCAGGAAACAGCCAGACGATCGCGCCAGCCAATAACGAAGCCTTGATCGCGGCGCTCCAGCGATGGTCGTGCTGATAGCGACTTTGCTCCTGCGGACTGGATTCAATTGGTGCTGGCATAGAAACCTCCGGGAAACCAAAGCCGTCCGTGTGCCACGCGCGCCCCAACCGGAAAGCTGTTTCGCTGGAACGTGTGGACAGCGGCATTGTGCAATCAGGACTGGCGATAAATCAGCTTTGTGCAAGATAGTTTTTCTGAAAGCTTTCGTTGAGATAAGGACGCCACCTTGATTCACGGGAAAAATTTCGCGGTTCGGCCGCGCATAGTGAAATTTTTCACAAAGTTCTTGCGCCCCAAATTTCCGTTCGACAACATTCGCCCATCGAGAGCAGGGCCGCTGAAGTTAGCGGCCTTTTAGTTTCAAAAAATTTGATGGTGAAAACTTTTGCCACTGAAAAAATTCTCGCTAGCTTCGCCCGGTTCGGCGGAGGTGGGAACAATCGGGGCATTTAATC
>DATHKK010000386.1:0-2669 GCA_035489355.1 Candidatus Limnocylindria bacterium | reverse complement strand
TTTTTTCCGAGCCGATGGAAACGGCCAGCGCCACGGCTTCGGCAAATTACGTCGTGAACGGCGGCGTGACTGTGCTCAGCGCGCAATTTGGACCGGACAATCGAACCATCGTTCTCACGACCACGCCGATGGCGTTGAACGGCACCTACACGCTGACGGTAAACAACGTGCGTGATCTCGCCTCAACGCCAAACACGATTGTGCCCAACACACAGCGCACGTTCACGCTCACCGCGCGTCCCTTGAATCTCGCGTTCGTTCTCCCCAACTCGGAACCGCTCGGGCCGGCCACGCGGCGTGGACCGCTCGTGATCTCGGAGGTTATGTATCATCCAACGAACCGGACCGATCTGCGCAACGTCGAGTTCATCGAGATCTACAATTCCAATCCGTGGTTCGAGGAGATGGGCGGCTTCAAAATTTCCGGCGTGGTCGATTACACTTTTCCCAGCAACTTTGTTTTGCAGGCGCGCAGCTACGTGGTCGTCGCTGCCGTTCCCGCCGATGTGCAGGCGGTTTACAGCATCGCCGGCGTGCTCGGGCCGTGGATCGGATCGTTGCAGAACGGTGACGGCACGCTGCGATTGCGCAACGCCACCGGCGCGGTTCTCTTCGAAATGGAATACACTGGCGACCCGCCGTATCCCGCGGCGGCGGATGGAGCGGGTCATTCGCTCGTGCTCGCGCGGCCCAGCTACGGGGCAGGGGATGTGCGCGCGTGGTCGGCCAGCGATATTGT
This sequence comes from Candidatus Limnocylindria bacterium, assembly GCA_035489355.1. Lineage (GTDB taxonomy): Bacteria > Verrucomicrobiota > Verrucomicrobiia > Limisphaerales > SIBH01 > JANNGC01. The sequence continues at coordinate 1,930 of DATHKK010000386.1, read as the reverse complement.
CCGCGGCACGCCGGGCGCAGGCGAAGTGGCGGGCGCGAATCCGCAGCGCGCCGTGATGATCAACGAGTTCCTCGCGCACACCGATCTGCCGGACCTCGACTACATCGAACTGTTCAACTACTCGGCGCAATCGGTGAACATTGCCGGTTGCGTGCTCACAGACGATCCTTTGACGAACAAGTTTATCATACCGGTTGGCACGGTCATTCCAGCGAATGAGTTTCTTGTCTTCTACGAAACCAACCTGGGCTTCGCGCTACTACGGGCGGAGGGCGAGACGATTTACTTCAAAAACGCGGCGAACACGCGCGTGCTCGATGCAGTTCGCTTCGAAGCGCAAGAGAATGGCGTGGCGACGGGACGTTATCCCGACGGCGCGCCGAGTTTCGATCGGTTGCAAACCAAGACGCCCGGCACAAACAACGCGCGCGTGCTTCCGCCAAGAATCGTCATCAACGAAATCATGTACGATCCCGTTTCAGACGACGGCAACGACGAGTTCATCGAGCTTTACAATCCCGGCACGAATGCGGCGAACGTGAGCAAGTGGCGGCTCAAAGATGCTGTGAAGTTCACCATTCCGAACAATACATTCATCGCACCGAACAGCTACCTCGTGATTGCGGCGAACAAGGATCGTTTGCGCGCCAATAATCCGGGACTCAACAGCGCCAACTGTCTCGGCGATTGGGGTGGTGGTCTGAAGAACAGCGGCGAACGCATCACACTCACCATGCCCGACCAGATCATTTCCACGAATGCCCTCGGCGGACTTGTCACGAACACCATGCACATCGTGATGGATGAAGTGAGCTATCGCGATGGCGGGCGCTGGGGCAAATGGTCTGGACGTGGCGGCAGCAGCCTGGAGTTGCGCGACTGGCGCAGCGATCGGCGTCTCGCGCCGAATTGGGCCGACAGCGACGAGACCTTGAAAAGCGGCTGGGTGAACATCGAGGCCACCGGCGTGATGGACAATGGCTACGAAAACGCGACACAGCTTCACATCACACTCATGGGCACCGGCGAGGCGCTGATCGACAACGTCGAGTTGTATTCGCCGAATTACGGCGGCGGAAACCTCATCGGAAACGGCACGTTCGATACCGACATCAACAACTGGGTTTTCCAAGGCAATCACAACCAGACCAGTTGGGAGACAACGCAGGGCTACAGCGGCGGGCGTTCGCTGCACTTGCGCGCAGCGGGGCGCGGCGATACGGGCGCGAACCGTGTGCGTACGCAACTGCCCTTCACTCTCGCCAGCGGATCGACCGTGACACTGCGCGCGAAAGTTCGATGGTTGAAGGGTAATCCCAATATCCTGCTGCGCATTCGCGGCAATTACTTCGAGCTGCCCGGCTTTATGCTTGCCGCAAAAAATCTCGGCACGCCCGGCACGCGCAACAGCACCGCGTCGACGAACGCCGGTCCTGCGATTACCGGCGTCGCGCACTGGCCTACGATCCCGGCGGCGAACCAGCCTGTGTTGATCACTGCGCGCGCGTCGGACTCTGATGGCATTGCGACGATGCTGCTGCGCTATCGTCTCGATCCTTCAACGAATTTCACAGTGCTGGCGATGACGAACAACGGCGCGGGGATTTTCAGCACGGTGATCCCCGGCCAGCCGACAGCGGCACTGGCGGGATTTTACGTTCAAGGAGCCGACAAGCTTGCGCCAGCGACGGGCACGACGTTTCCAAACGACGCGCCGCAACGCGAGTGTCTCGTACGCTGGGGAGATCCGGCGGCGCCGGCGAATCAATATCTCGGCGCGTATCGCTTCTGGATCAGCCAGGCGAATGTCGATCATTGGGCGGCCGAGGAAAAGATGAGCAACAATCCGAAGGACGTGACGTTTCTCTACGGGACCAATCGCGTCACCTACAACGCGGGCGCGTGGTTTCACGGCAGTCCGTATCATTCC
>DATHKK010000385.1:0-7031 GCA_035489355.1 Candidatus Limnocylindria bacterium | reverse complement strand
ACCGAAATGGCCGCGGGGGACTGGCTTAGCTTGGTTTCTTTTTTGGAAACGGAAGTCACCGACTCGTTCATCAGTTCTTCGAGGCTCAAATCCGCCAGCACACGCGAGCCGCCTGCTCTCTCCGCGCCGCGCGCCACGGTGCTGACGAACAGGTGCGCGGCCAGCGCGGCTGCGATGACTTGTTTGTGAAAAGTCATGGGAATCGGAAACCAAAATCGTCAGGTGAGTTTGGCCGGGACGCCGTGCCGCAACGGGCAAGGATCGGAAATGGGTTTCGTTCCAAAGCGGCCGAACGTGGACAGCCGGCCTGGAAAGGAGGGTGAAGCCCTTCCGATGTCTCGCTGTGCCAAATTGTTCGGGTGGACGGTTTGCGTCCCATCATGCCGCTCCCAACGGCATTCGAGCCGTGGTTCTACATGGGGAAAAACCCTCAGAGTGCCTTGGCGAGCGGCCAAGGCGTGGCGTCAGGCGCGGACTTAGTGAGAAATGCAGGTCAAAAGGTAGAACGTCGCTCCGCCCGTCCAGGATCAAGACACGCCGCTACGGCGTAATCATCTTGTTGCGAATCGCATAGCGCACCAGTTCGGTCGCGGACTTCACCTTGAGCTTGCGCATGATGTTCGTGCGATGGTTCTCCGCCGTCTTGGCGCTGATACCAAGCAGGTGCGCGATTTCCTTGGTGCTCTTGCCTTCGGCGACGAGTTGCACGATTTCCCGCTCGCGCGGGGTTAGCGGGCTTTCCCCCGTCGTAGGCATTTTCTGCATTTTCTGCCGGCCAAAGCCGTCGAGCAGCACTTCCGCCGCTTTGGAAGTGAAGTAGGGCCGGTGCTGCGCCAGGCTTTCCACTGCGTGAACCAAGACGTGGCTCACGTCGTTTTTGAGCACATAGCCGCGGGCACCTGCGGCAATCACTTCCTGCACGAGCGCTTCGGATTCATCAAATGTCAGCACGAGCACCTCGGCCCGCGGCAGCACGCGGCGAATCTGGCGCGTGGCCTCAAGGCCATTCAACTCGGGCATCGCCAGATCCATTACGATCACATCCGGTCGCAGCTTCTCCGCCATTTCGACAGCCTCCCGGCCATTCGACGCTTCGCCGCAGATTTCCCAGTCCGCGCGCTCCGTCAAAATCGCGCGCAGGCCGCGCCGGAGCATTTCGTGATCGTCCACGAGCAAGATGCGAAGTTTCTTCATGCGTTACTGCGGTTGGGCACCACCGCCAGCACGCGCGTGCCGGCGGAACTGCTTTCAATCTGTAATCTCCCTCCCAGTTGTTGCAGTCGCTCGCGCATGCCCGCGATACCGACTCCCAGCGCGAGCGACGGCGTTTGGCCGGTTGAAACTTCCGGGGAAATGCCGTCGCCAAAATCCTGAATCTCCAAAACGATTTCCTCCCGCCCTCGCTGCAACTCGATCGTGGCGCGGGCGCTGCCCGAGTGGCGATGCACGTTGGTCAGGCTTTCCTGCACCACGCGGAACAACGCCATCTCCACGTCACCCGGCAGACGGCCGAAGCGTTCCGGCACGCTCAGTTCGACCTTGATGCCGCTGCGGCGGGCGAAGCCGGCCACGTAATCGCTCAGCGCTCCGCCCAACCCGATCGCGTCCAGCACGGGCGGGTGGAGCAGATACGAAAGCGTGCGAATGGCGTTCGTCGTTTCGTCGGTCAACGTCACGCTGTCCACGAGCAGCGAATGGAGTTTGCCGCCTGATTTGTCCAGTCGTTGCGCGGCGTGAAGGTTCACGCTCAGCGCCAAAAGATTTTGCGCCAGACTGTCGTGCAACTCCCGCGCGATGCGCCGGCGCTCTTCATCCTGCACGCGCAGCAGCCGCCCGGAAAGTTCGTGGACCGCCTGATCGGCCTGCCGCTGCCGGACGCGATCCTGGGCGTCGCGCAGCGCACGGCGCACAGCGGGACCGAGCCGTACCAGGCGTTGCTTAAGCACAAAGTCGGTGGCGCCGGCTTTGAGGCACTCGACCGCTTGCTCCTCGCCCAAGGTCCCGGAAATGAGAATGAACGGAACGTCCGGATTTTTCTTGCGCACGATGTGCAACGCCGAAACGCCGTCAAACTGCGGCAGCGCGTAGTCGGAAAGAATCAGATCGAAAGTGCCTTCCTTCAGCGCCGCTTCGAATTCTCGTCGCCCGCCCGCCACCGTCATTTCGCAATCGAAGTCCTCGGCCAGGCGCGCGCCGATCAGTTGGCGATCGTAAGGATTGTCCTCCAGCGTCAGCACGCGGAGCTTCAAACGAGGCGCGTTCTTTTCACCTCTCGCCGCGAAGGACATTTCGTGTCCGTTCGCGCCGGGTTTCGGCAGGGCCACGTAGAAAGTCGCGCCCTGGGCCGGCTTAGCCTCGGCCCACACGCGTCCGCGATGGCGCGTGACGATGCGTTGCACCACGGACAGGCTGACGCCGGTGCCAGGGAATTCGTCCGCCGCGTGCAGTCGCTGGAAGACGCCAAACAATTTGTCTGCGTAGCGCATGTCAAAACCGACGCCGTTGTCGCGCACGAAATAAATCGTCTCGGTGCGCGAGGAGCGTCCGCCGATGCGAATCACCGCCTTCTCTCTCGTCGCGGTAAATTTGAAAGCGTTCGCCAGCAGGCGGTTAAAAACTTCACGCAGCATCGGGCGGTCGCCCCAGCAGGCCGGTAGTTTGCCGATAGACACTTCGATATTTCGCTGCGGTTCGCTGGCGCGCAGTTCGGCCACTGCCGCGCGGACCAATTCGGACACGTTCATCCGCTGGTTGCCCAGGGTCTGGCTGGCGGCGCGGGAGAAGTGCAGGAGGCCATCGATGAGCCGGTTCATGTGCTCCGCGTTCTCGCGCACCTGCTTGAGCATCCGCGTCGATTCATCGCGCTCCAGCGCCGAAGATTTTCCAAGCAACATGTCCGTGTAACCGCGAATGGCCCGCAGCGGCGCGCGCAGCTCATGCGAAACGGAATAAGAGAGAGACTCGATTTCGTTGCGGGCCGCCTCCAACTCGGCGGCGTCGCGGCTGACCGCTGGCTCGGCGCGCAAGTTCACGTTCGGTTTCGGCGCGGTTTGTTTTTGCCGGGCGGATCGCGAACGGGCGGTGTTTCGGGCTGAGGCCTTCCTCGACATACGGCTCGTTGGTTACGCGCTACTTTTCAGAATTGGCTGCCGTTGGCAATGCGCAAGTTCGCGCGAGGCGTGGATGGGTCCGCATTTCAGTGAACGAAGCGCGGCGGCAGGGCGCATCTGGCCGTTCAAGGGTTCACGTCACGAATTTTTTGTTGGGGGGAATTCTCACCCCACGAACTTCTTCGCAATGATGCACGCATTGTGGCCGCCGAAGCCAAAGGAGTTATTAATCACCGCATCCACCTTCCAATCCCGCGGCGTGTGCGGCACGTAATCGAGATCGCATAGCGGATCAGGATTTTCCAGATTGATGGTCGGAGGCACGACTTGGTTCTGCAGAGCTTTGACGCAAATCGCCATTTCCACCGAACCGGCCGCGCCGAGCATGTGACCCGTGGCACCCTTGGTAGAACTCACCGCCAGCTTCCGTGCGTGATCGCCAAAGACCGTCTTGATGGCCTGCGTTTCACAGACGTCGCCCTGGGGAGTCGAAGTGCCGTGTGCATTCACGTACTGAATGTCGGATGAATTGAGCTGCGCGTTCTTCAACGCCATCTTCATGCAGCGCGCGGCCCCTTCGCCCTCGGGCGCCGGGGCGGTCATGTGGTTCGCGTCCGCAGTGTTGCCATAGCCGGCGAGTTCGCAATAGATGCGCGCGCCGCGAGCCTTCGCGTGTTCCAGTTCTTCCAGCACCAGCACGCCCGCGCCTTCACCCATCACGAAGCCGTCTCGATCCCTGTCAAATGGACGCGAGGAACGTTTCGGATCATCGTTGCGCGTGCTCATCGCACGCATCGCGCAGAAGCCGCCGATGCCAATCGGCACCACGGTCGCCTCTGTGCCGCCGGCAAACATCACTTGAGCGTCACCCATTTTAATGGTCCGCCAGGCCTCGCCAATCGCGTGGTTCGCCGTCGCACACGCGGAGCACGTCGCCAGGTTCGGTCCGCGCAATTTGTGATACATGGAGAACAGTCCCGACGCCATGTTGAGGATCAGCATCGGGATCATGAAGGGTGATAACCGCCCCGGTCCCCGCTCCATCAATACCGTGTGCTGTTCTTCCACCGTGTAGAGCCCGCCGATGCCAGAGCCGAGGAACACGCCGATCTCGTCACGGTTCTCCTTGCCCAGATCGAGGCCGGAGTCTTTGAGCGCATCGAAACCGGCCGCGACGCCGAACTGGGCATAACGATCCGTGCGGCGCACATCCTTGGGAGAAGGAAAAGCCGGCACAGGATCAAAGTTCTTCACTTCCGCGGCTATTTGCGTGTCGAATTTCGCCGCGTCGAACAACGTAATGCGATCAATGCCGCACTGGCCCGCGAGGATGTTTTTCCACAAGTCATCCATTCGGCCCAGCGGTGAGACGACACCGAGGCCCGTGATGACCACTCTGCGCTCTGACCAGTTCGCCGCCATAAATGAAAGGGGCAGCCTCGCTTGATTCACGAAGCTGCCCCCAAAAAATGTTCCGATTACTTGTTCGTGTCTTCGATGTACTTAATGACATCGCCGACCGTCTGGAGCTTCTCGGCTTCCTCGTCAGGAATCTCGTGGCCGAACTCTTCTTCCAACGCCATGACCAACTCGACTGTGTCGAGCGAGTCCGCGCCCAAATCCTCAATAAACTTGGCGTCCGGTGTCACCTGGTCGGCGTTGACGCCCAGTTGTTCGACGATGATGTCTTTTACTCGTTGCTCGATACTTTTTTCAGCCATGGGTTTCTCTCCGTAATTAGTGCGCGTTCTCTATGCCACGACCCAAGACGCGTCAAGCTTGGATTCGTCATTTGCTGTTCACCTTCCTTGTTCACATCACCATTCCGCCATCCACGACGAGAACTTGTCCCGTTACGTAGCGGCCAGCCGGTCCCGCGAGGAACAGCGCAGCGGCGGCAATGTCCTCGGCTTGTCCGAAACAAGCCAGAGGAATTTTATCCAGCAACACTTTGCGCACTTCCTCACTCAACGCCGCCGTCATGTCCGTCTCGATGAATCCGGGCGCCAACGCGTTCGCGGTGATGCCGCGCGAGCCGAGTTCACGCGCGATGGATTTCGTGAAACCGATGAGCGCGGCTTTGCTCGCCGCGTAGTTCGTCTGGCCGGCATTGCCGATGAGGCCAATGATCGACGCGACGTTGATGATGCGTCCGGAGCGTTGCTTCAACAGACTGCGCGTGAACGCTTTGGTGAATGAAAACGCGCCTTTCAAATTGGTGTTTATCACCACGTCCCAATCCTCTTCGCTCATGCGCATAAGCAAACCGTCTCTCGTCACGCCGGCGTTGTTCACAAGAATGTCCACGCGACCCGCCTCCGTCAGAATCTTTTCGCCCGCCGCGCTGACGGCTTTGGCATCGGCGACATCGACCGCGTAAGACCAAGCCTGACGTCCAAACGCTCGAACTTCCGCCGCGACCTTCTCGGCGTTCTCAGCGGTGCGCGAGACACACGCGATGTTCGCGCCTTCAGCCGCAAACTTCAGCGCGATGGCGCGGCCGATGCCGCGCCCGGCGCCCGTGACGACGGCGACTTGATTGTCGAGTTGGCCCATAAAGAGCGCCAGTTGTCAGCGGTTGGTGGTTTGTTGTCAATCTGCCTTCGATTCCTATCGTAATCCCTGGGGAAAATTTCTGTTCAAAGAGACCGATTACGATTACGAGAGACGATTAAGATTACGGATTCAAAGATGGCGTTCGTGGCGAAACCGTACAAAAGAAAAGAGCCGGATAGACTCCGGCTCAATGGTGACGAGGTCATATACGCCTTCACCCAGACGCTCAGAAGGGTAGCGCGGCCAACTATTGTCGCTGTTCGAACCGCGCTACGAGCAAGACCTCTCTGCCAACCCTAAACGAACAGCGAAATCGACGGTGTATAGATAGCACACGACCCAACTCGTTCAAAAAGTTTTTGCCTTTCGTCGTCATTTCTTTTCGCGCCGGAAAATTCGCGGGCAATTCGCCAGAGCGCATTGCGTAAACGGTGAAATAACCGCGCGGAAATTTCAGTTCGCAATATTTCAAGGTCCTCGCTTCGCCGCTTGGCTTGCCTTCTTCGACTCGATAGTTTGCGCGGGTGCTCGTTGTTCTGCGCATCATCGGAGTTTTTAACGCCGCCATTTGGCTCGGCGCGGCGGTGTTCTTTACCTTTGCCGTCGGCCCGGGAATTTTTTCACCAGAGATGCGGGAAATCTTTGCGCCGCCGACGCAGCCGTTGCGCGAGTACTACCTCGGCTTGATTGCACAGCACCTCATCGGGCGCTACTTTGCGTTGAACCTGATTTGCTGCTGCATCGCCCTGTTGCACTTCTTCGCTGAAATGATCTACGCTGGAAAACCATTCCGCCGCTTCACTTTCTCTCTCCTCATCCTCGTGCTCACGCTCGGACTGATCGGCGGCTACGTGTTCAGGCCCAAGATCAAGACCGTGCATCAACTCAAGTATCGCGGGAATGCGCAGGAGCAGGTCGAGGCCGAGCAACAGATGAAACGCCTGCACGCCGTGTCGGCGAGCGGAAACATCCTCAGCCTCATCGCGCTGCTCATCTACACGTGGCAAGTCACGAACCCGCCGGACCACACGCGTTTTGTCAGCGCCCAGAAGTTCAGGGGTTGACTTTCGACCGGTCGAATCAAGATTAGCCTCGGCTCAGAGAGCCCGGGTGAACACGGGAATTTTATGAATGAGTATCAATCTCCCTACGGATTTTCGGGCGGCACAGGTTTCGGCGGCACGGGTCAGAATCGGCCGGCCGTGGTTGAGGAAACTCTCAAGACCGACAAGATCCAGATCGAACGCAAGACGTTCGTCATTTCGCTGAAAGAAAATCCACGCGGGCGTTTTCTGCGCATCACCGAGGATGTGGGCGGGCGGCGCGACACGATCATTCTGCCGGCCACGGGTCTCGGCGAATTCA
>DATHKK010000384.1:0-9405 GCA_035489355.1 Candidatus Limnocylindria bacterium | reverse complement strand
CGGCCACATCGAAGTTGGCCTTCCGATGGACGCCGTTTACATCGCGTGGGGCAAGCCATCGCAAATCGTCAACGGGCAATCCAGCAGCGGCGCGATGACGACGACCTGGATTTACACGGGCACGTCGTGGCAGGAGCAGCGTTATTGGAACTATCGCTACTATCCGGGCCGCGGACGCTACGCCTATCCCGAGCCGTATTTGGATTACCAGTACGTGCCGCTGAGTTACCTCGCCGCCGAAGTGGTGTTCGAAAATGGCATCGTGAAAAGCTGGAAACACGTGACGCCGCCGGGGCCGTACTGAAGTTGCGGGGTGAACGACCCAGGCTCAGGCCGCGTTGTCATCATGGACCCAACAATAATGAGGTAGTGTAATGGCCTCTGCAACGATAGCGACAACTGAAATGGCTGACAGAAAAACACTCGGCAGATCTCTTCGGCCTCGCCTCTGGAAATAGAGGATCGTGCTTGGAATCAGCCCGAGACAGAACGCAACGCCGCCGATCCAAGGCGCCACAACGATTACGAATGCCATTGCCTCCCATCCGTTCTTTCTCTCGACGACAGCGAACCAAAGAACGGTCGCGATGATCGTCGCAACTATCGCCAGCCAAGAAACGGCGTGAGACAGTTTCGAAATGGATTCGCGCATGGCGTGTGAAGCGGCCTATCAAGTAGTTCTGCGAAACACTTTGTAAATCTGCGCCTGGTCGGTCGGCTTGATCACCAATTCATCGATGCAGACGTGCGCCGGACGGCTCGCGACCCACACGAGAGTTTCCGCGATGTCTATGGCCGTGAGCGGGATTACTCCGTCGTAAACTTTCTTGGCCTTCGCTGCATCACCCTTGAAACGAACGAGGGAGAATTCCGTTTCCGCCAGTCCGGGATCGATCGTCGAAACGCGGACGCCCGTGCCGAACAACTCCAGCCGCAACGCGCGCGTGATTTGCAGCTCGCCCGCTTTCGCGGCGCAATACGCGGCCCCGCCTTCGTAAGCCGTGCGCCCTGCGATGGAGCCGACATTGATGATGGAGCTTCCAGGATTGTTGACGAGCGACGGCAGCAACGCGCGCGTCACCCTCAGCACGCCCAGCACGTTCGTCTGCATCATGAATTCCCAATCGTCGTCCTTGCCGTCGGCGACTTTGTCCAGGCCCTTCGCGCCGCCGGCGTTGTTGATGAGCACGTCGAGTTTGTCCGTGTGCGTGCGCGTCCACTTGGCGAACGCATCTACGCTCGGAGTCGAAGAAACATCCAGCGCATGAACGTGTGCGGCGGGAGAACCGGCCTCACGCGCGGCGGCGGCGACCTTCTCGAGACGATCAACACGCCGCGCGCCGATCAACAGCTTCGCGCCGGCACGAGCAAATGCGATGGCCGCGGCTTCGCCGAAGCCGCTGGAAGCGCCCGTGATGAGAACCCATTTTTTCGAGAGAGCCATTGTGAAATCCCTTTCCTTCCCACTCTTGCTCTTAATCTTAATCGTAATCCTCCCTCGCCTTCACACCACCGCCGAAGAGATTAAGAATAAGATCACGCTTACGAGCAACTACGCGCCGTCGTTGCCAATCGATCCTGTTGGGCAGATCTCCGACGCACGTTGCGCGCAAGCTTCTTCGTCGGGGGTCGCCGGCTGTTTCACGAAGAACACATGCGATTGATCTTCGCTGTACTTCAAAAGGCTGCCCGCCTCGTCCATGCAGGAATTGCAAGGCACGCACGTGGTATCGACGTACCATTTGCCCGGGATGTTCTCCGGCTGTTTGCTGTTTTTGTCGGCCATAAATGTTTTTTGGTTGCGGCACCGCAGGGGAGGCCGCGTGTTCGTGTCGGTGCGAGCAAGGCTAACGAAATGACGTTCGCTGACAAGCTCTTTGCCCGGACGCATCACTCTTTGTGACCCGCATCCACGCGTCTTTCATTGCGGCGCACGACCTCGATCACTTGAGAGGGAGTGATGAAAAACTCTGGCAAGCCTTGGATGCCCAAACGGCCTGGCTCGATGGAAATCGCTGAACCATAAAGCACCGTTCCGTCGCGCGCCGCGATCGAGCAACGCCAGGGCGTCGGTTCGTTGGCGCGCAGGACAATGGCCACAACGTCCCTGGCGACATTATAGCTGCGGCGGCCAAACAGCACGGAAGTGAGCGTAATTTTTCCCTGGTCGATGCCTGCGAAGTCACCATCTATGAAGTCGCGGTTCTTCAGCAGAACGCCGGTGCGCCCCTTGGGCAAAGCCGCCGCGAGTTCCGCGCTCAGCGGCTGGATGTGAATGCGCGCCACTCGGGCGAGTGACAATGTTCCGTCCTTGAACACGCCTTGAAAACGCAGCGACGTGTCGTTCGCGCTCTGAACCGGCGCGGCGATAATCGCTCCGCTGGTCAAAACGACGCCGGGCGGAAAAACAAGTCCAGAGTCAGACGCCGGTTCGCCTGTGGGTTCAAACACCGGCGACAGGTGCTGGCGCGAGACAATTGTTTTCGAAAATGTTTCGCCGCTCCAATAAAGCCTCACCGGCGCAATGTTGTTCGTGACCTGCAGTTCGAGACGCAGCTCGCACCGTTTCGCCGCGCGCAGCGTCGTGCTGATGATTTGTTGCGGCGCGACGTTGGCCGGGTCGGAAAGAAGCTGGCCATCGATGTAGAGCCGTGTTGGAAGACCCGCGAGGATGTAGAACTTGTATGCGCCGCTATTGGTCACGAGCAAATTTCCCGACCAGCGCACGCTGAAACATTCGCCATCAACCCCGTACGCAGGAGACGCTTCCTCCCAATCGAAACTAATTTGCGAATCGATGCGCGTGTAACTGTTGCTGTCGAAGTTGCTGCTGTTGTAGTAGGTGGCGAGCAGGCCCTGCGCGCCCGCGAGCCCGGCACTGTTCGCATAATGCTCGGAGTCAAAACTCATCGCGTGCAAGCGGTCTTGCGGAATAATCGTCTTCGGCATCGACGGCGTGCTCCACCACAGACGCGCACAGGCATTACTCGAAAAGTCGGAATAGTCGATCCGGAGCTTTCTCTTCTCGCCCGCCTTCCAGTTCACCGTAAAGTTCGTTTCGACGTACTCACGACGTTTCCAATTCGCGATCACGAGTTGGTCATCCAGGAAAACTCGCGCGCCGTCGTCGCTGCCGAAATAAATCGTGTAGCTGTCCGTTGCCGGCGCTTCCAAAGTCCCCATCCAACGCACGCTGAAAGAGTCCCCTGGCAGGCCCGGAATCGGCGCTCCTTGCCGCCAGTCGTGATTCACGGCCCCATCGATCCGGATCACCGTCGGTCCCGTGAAGTTCGTCGTGGCGTAGTAAATTCCCAGCAAGCCGTTGCCGCTGCCTTTGCTCTGCGCGTCGTCATCCTCCGGCGCGAACTCCGCGTGTGCTAGGTTCGTCCCAGCCACTGTGGCAGTATTTCCCTCCGCTGATTTAATCACCAAACTACCTGCACCAAAAGCGACCTCGCCTTCAAATCTGTTCCCATCCAGGGAATAAACAACGCCGTGCGCCGCCCACAGGGTAGCCGTCGAACAGAGTGCGAGGAGAAGGCAGAACGTGCGCTGCATCAGCGCTGGTAGAGTGGAATGTAATGATACGGCATGGCGAGAATCATCGTGTACACAGCGGTGGAATAGACGGCGCCGACGTTGCGGCCGCCTTCGAGCTGCGTATCGTTCGGGTCCCAAAAGGCCGTGTCTCCACGCACCGAAGCTTTTTTCACCAGCGTGTCCCTGAGTTGTCCGTACCATTTCTCCCACGTCTCGCCGCCGCGCATGTATTGGGCCGGCGCTGCGTAGAAATTTCCGTAGGTGAACCACTCCGAACGCGAATCCTTGAAACTTCTCATCAGATAAGCCGAACCAGCTTTCACCATCGGATCATCGTAAAGCCCGCACACTTGCAACGAGTAGATCGCAGCCGCCGTGCGGGCAAAGCCAGGCGTTTGTCCCGGCTGATACGTGAACCCGCCACTGTCCGGATGATAACACTTCTTCACGTATTCCACCGCGCGATCGATGGTCGCCTGTGGCACGTCAAGGCCTGCATTCTTCGCCGCGCGCAAACCGACGACTTGCAGCACCGTCACTGAAATGTCCGCCTGGTACGCGATGGGCCGATAACGCCAGCCGCCTTCATTGTTCTGCGAGCTGACGATGACCTTCACGATTTTGTCCAGCTTCACGCGCGCCGTCGGCGATCTCGTCTGCCCGTAAAGTTCCGCGAGCGCGATCGTCGCCACACCGTGCCCGTACATGTACTGGCCGTTGTTCTTGTTGCCCATCAAGCCGTCGGGCGCGATCGAATCAAGGAGATACTGCATGCCCAGAGAAACCTGTTTCCCATATTCGCCTTCGCCCGGCAGTTGTCCCGCCGCCTGAAATGCCATGAGCGTGTAACCGGTAATAGCGATGGGATGCTGCTGCTCCATGTCGCTTGAGGCCCACGCGCCGTTCGGAGCTTGCTTGGACGCCAGCCATTTGAGCGCGCCTTTGATCACAACTTCCGTTTTTTCATCGACGCGAACGGGATCGCGGCTGGCGGCGGCAGGAGATGGGGCTTTGTCGGCGGCACGCACTGACGGAGATAAAATTCCAAAAACCAAAAACCAAAGCCCGAACAAATTCCAAATTCCAAATCTCAACGAACTTCGGCGCGGAGCCATCTCGATTGGAATTTGAGATTTGAAACTTGTTTGGATTTCGAGATTTGGAATTTGGAATTTACTCATCCGCCTGATCCGAAAGGTTCTTCAAATACTGCTCCACCAACGGCCCATACTCCTGCGGATATTTCTCCGCCTGCGATTGCTGAATCGCCGCGCGATCACGCTGAGGCAAGCCGATGAAAGTCCCATTGCCAGTCGTGGCCCGGCGCGCGCCGTTCGCGCCGCCCGCGCCGCTCCAATTTCCATCCTTGCCGCTGCCGCGCGGCGGTGGCGTGCCCTTTCCCTGACCGGGCTGCTGCCCATCCTTGCCCTGACCCTGGCCTTGTCCAGGGCTTTGGCCTTGGCCCGGCGGTTGCCCTTGTCCCTGGCCTTGCGCCATTTCAGAACTCAGCCCGGCCTGCGCGAGGGCGAGCGCCGCCTGCGCCTGCGCGAGAGCTTGCGCTGCGGTTTGTGCGTTGGCCTGCGCCGGCTGCGATTGATTTGCACCCGCCTGCGCTGCCGCTTGCGTCAAAGCAGACTGCGCCTGCTGCACCGCCTGCTGCGCCGCCGCCGGCAGTTGACCTGCCTGTCCCGCCGCAATCGGGCTCACATCGTTCAACGCCTGCTCCAGTTGTTGCGCCGCGTTCTGCATCGCCTGCTCGGTGACCGCTTGCTGCGCATCGAGCAATTGTTTCGCGAGATCCCTCACCTCTTTCTGCTGCTGTCCAAGCTGCGGGAGCGTTGGCGTTTCCGATGGCTTCGCGTTCTGGCTCGCCTGCGCCGCGGCAATTCCCTCCTGCGCTTTCTGCATCGAGTTCACCGCGTCCTTGAGATTGCTCTCCGCCAATTGCTGCGCCGCTTGCGCCGCGGCCTGCTGCGCCTGCGAAGTTTTTGGTGATGGAGAATCTTTTGCGTGTTCGCTCAACGCATTAGCAATGGCTTGCTGCTGCTTCTGCAAATTGTCGACCAACCCGGCCGGCGCGTTGGCCATTTCCGCCATCGCCTCATTCACTTCCTGCTGCGCCTTCTCAATCGCCGCCGCCGCATCAGCCAGTCCTTGCGCGGCGTCTTCCTGCAAACCGAGTTCCTTCTTCAACTCGTTCATCTTCGATTCGATGTCCTTCTTCGCCGCGTAAAGAGACTTGAGCGCCTGCGTCTGTGGCGGCTCCGCCTCCTTCGATTGCTTCTTGTCGAGCTGCGCCTTGGCCTCGGTCATTTGGTTCTTCGCGTCACCGAGATGCGCCGCCGCGGACGGCACCGGCTCCTGCGCTTCCTTCTGCGCCTCGGCTGTTTTTTCCCCCGTCGCGTGCTGCCTCTGCGCAATCTCATCCACGGGTTTGTTGTCCGGCTTCACCGCGTGCTTCGCCGTGTCGAGCCGCACTTGCTGCTCTTCCTTGATGATGATTTCCACCTTCTCCAAAAGTTTGGCCAGTTCCGCCAACTGCTTCTCGTCCTTGTCGAGCTTCGCAATTTTCTCCGCGAGTTCCTGGTCCGCCTTCTTCAAGGCTTCAATAGCCGCTTGTTCCGCATCGGGTGAATTCTTGCTCCGCGCCAAATCCTTCTGCGCCTTCTCCATCTGATTCGCCGCCTCATTCAAAGCCTGTGCCGCCGATGGTGCATCCGACGCCGCCCTTTGCTGGACATCCTGCGTGCTGTCGCGAATCTCGCCTTGCACCGGCGCTTTGGCCTTCAGTTCCGCTGGTTTTTTCTCCACGGCCAGCGTCTCTTCCTTGAGCTTCTCCTCCTTCTGGATCAACTCCTGCACCAGTTTCTGCAACTCGCGCAAATTCGCCAGCACGCCTTCGGGCTTCACTAATTCCTGTTCCGCCTTCGCGAGCTGTTCCTGCAAGGCCCGCTTCGCGGATTCGAGTCCCGTCACCGCGTCCACCTGCTTCGCCGGCGTTTCCTTCACCTTCACCTTGGGGTCCTTGCCGTCGTTCAAGATCGCGCGTGCTTCCTGCATCCGATCGATCGCATTCCTGAAGTACGACGCAGCCGTCGGCGCCACGTCATTGATGTCGCGCCGAATCAAGTCCGTGTTGTCCACTACTTCGAACTGCTTGTCCTCCACGTCGCGAGCGTCGTCTTTGCGCTCAATCTTTTTCGTGAGTTCGAGAACCTGCTTCTGCTGGAGAATGGCGTTCTCCGTTTCCAGAATCGCCGCGCGCAGGAGATCGACGAGATCCCGCGATAGCAACAGCGTGCGCGCCACATCACGCATTTGATCGCGCGCTTTCTTTTCGTTGCCGGTCGCGCTCAGCAATCTCCCACTCTTCAAATCATCCACCGAGCCGTCCAGCGACGTGAGCAAGCCGTCATTTCTGGCTTGATCGAGCGCCGCCTTGGGGCGTTCTCCCGAGGCCGTGCCATCGCTTTCCCTCGCCTGCTTATCGAGCTTGTTCAACAGCAAGCCGAGCTCGTCCTTGATCGCGATCTGATCGATCTCCTGCTGTTGCAAATATCGCTTCTCGTCCTCGCCAAAACGCGCGAGCGGACGCTGATCAGTCTGCCGCGCGAGCCAAACCCCCACGCGCATGTTCACCGATTGCCGCGCCGCCAGCCCGCGCAACATGATCGACATCTCGTAAAGCGCCTGCTGACGCTGATACTCCAGCAGCAATTGCTTGAACTGCGTGATGATTGTCTTCTGCCCCGAATAGGCTTCAGCCACGCCTTTGTTCACCGCCGCGTCGTCACCCGACGCCCGCGCCCGCTGCAACAGCGTCAGCACTTGCGTCATGTCTTTTTCGCTGAGCCGATTCAGCACCGAATGAATGGCGCGCAACACCTTCACATCTTCACCCGCGATGCCATTGCGATCGAACTCATTAATGATGGAGGATAGTTGATCGCCCACGCGCTGCGTGGTGCGCTGAATCTGCTGCTGCTTCACTTCGCTCTGGAGCAACCGATCGTTGCGCGGCGTCGTGACCTGCGCGAAACCGGAAACCGCGAACGCCCCTAACAGCGCGACTCGCAGAAAAATGTTCGGCAGTTTCATTTTGAAGGCCACGCCGGTCGCGGCACTCAATCAGACTGCGTGACGAAAGAGCGTTATTCAACCGGAAACCCCGTCGCCCACGGACTTTGGACTTTGGACTTTGAACCTTGGACTCTAGCCTTCCCGCGTGGTTGCCCGTGTCACCCTCGAAATTGCGCTCCGCAAGGAGTTTGATTATGCCATCCCGCCAGAGTTTGCCGCGCAGGTGGACATCGGCACGCGCGTGAAAGTTCCCTTCGGCCCGCGACAGGTGAATGGAATCATCACCGAACTCGTTGAGCAAAGCACGCACACGAACCTTCGCACGATCACCAAGGTCATCAGCGCACCGAGCCTCGTTACGCCCAAGGTGCTGAAGCTCGCGCGCTGGATCGGCGACTACTATTGCTGCGCGCCGGAGATTGCCTTAAAGAGCGTGTTGCCCGAAGCCGTGCGCAAGGAGGATGCCGGCTGGCGCGAGCGTCTTTTTGTGCGTGTGAACAGCCACGTCGGCGAAATGCCCAAGCTCACCGCGCGACAGCAGGACATCTTCAACATCATCGAAGAATGGCGTGAACTGCCCTTTCAACGTTTGCTCACCCTTTCCGGCGCCACGCCCGCCACTGTGCGCAAACTCGAGGACAAGGGATTGATCACCATCGCCGCGCAAATTGACGAACGCGATCCCTACGCGCACGAACACATCCTGGCCAACGAGCCGCTGAAACTAAATCCGGAGCAAGCCGTGGCGCTGGAAAAGATTAAGGAGGCGATGGCTCAACGTGCTGCCGGTTTGCAACCGGCAGAGGCAACTCCAGCCGGCGCTGCAACTCAAACACTTGCTCATGCTCCTGCCAGCAGTCAGCCCTGCCAGTTGCAAACTGGCAGCACGTTGAAGAGCACGTTTCTGCTCCACGGCGTTACTGGCTCGGGCAAAACCGAAGTTTATCTGCAAGCCATCGCACACGCGCTGGAGCAGGGGGACGGTGCGATCGTGCTGGTGCCGGAAATTTCGCTCACGCCGCAGACAGTTGAGCGCTTCAAAGCGCGGTTCAGCTCGGGGCCGTTGCGCACGCTCGTCGCAGTGTTGCACTCACATCTTTCCGCCGGCGAACGGCACGACGAATGGCACAAGATTCGTCAGGGCCGCGCGCGCATCGTCATCGGCGCGCGCTCCGCGATTTTTGCGCCTGTCGATCCGCTTGGACTCATCATCGTTGATGAAGAGCACGAACATTCCTACAAGCAGGAGGAAGCGCCGCGCTATCACGCGCGCGATGTCGCCGTTGTGCGGGGCCAGATGGAAGGCGCGGTCGTCGTGCTGGGAAGCGCCACGCCGTCGATGGAAAGTTTTCACAACACCAAGCGCGGCAAATACGAACTGCTGGAACTTACCGTCCGCGTGGACGATCAGAAGATGCCGATCGTGCGCGTGATCGACATGCGCGCGGAAGGCCGCAAGCAGAAGGGCATCCCGGTCTTCTCGCACCAGCTTAAGGAAGCCATCACACAGCGGCTCGAACGTCACGAGCAAACGATCCTTTTCCTCAATCGCCGCGGCTACTCGACATCGCTGCTTTGCCCACTTTGTGGTTATGTGGCTGAGTGCCCGAACTGTTCCGTGTCGCTCACGTTCCATCGGCGCGCGGCCAAGTTGCTCTGTCACATTTGCAGTTACGCGGCGAAGGCGCCGTCTGTTTGCCCCGATCCAAAATGCCGCAACCCGGCGATCCGTTACTCCGGCCTTGGCACCGAGAAAGTGGAAGACACGCTCACAAAACTT
Source organism: Candidatus Limnocylindria bacterium (assembly GCA_035489355.1). Classification (GTDB taxonomy): domain Bacteria; phylum Verrucomicrobiota; class Verrucomicrobiia; order Limisphaerales; family SIBH01; genus JANNGC01. Next base: position 5 of record DATHKK010000384.1, on the reverse strand, counting down.
TTCCC
>DATHKK010000383.1:0-3365 GCA_035489355.1 Candidatus Limnocylindria bacterium | reverse complement strand
TAAATCCCTGCGGCCAGATGGGGCGGTTGGACCAGACGTGCAGCTCGAGCGGCGCGCCGATGACGCCCGCTTGAATCACTTCCACCGCGCGGCGCAATCCGCTGCCGGCGCTGCCCTGGTTACCCATTTGCGTGGCGAGCTTCTTCTCATTGGCGAGGCGGCGCATCTCGCGCGCTTCCCAGACGGTTTGCGTCAGCGGCTTCTGGCAATAAATGTGTTTGCCCATCCGCATGGCCGTGATGCCGGCGACGCCATGCACGTGGTCCGGTGTGGAGACGACGACTGCGTCGATGGATTTCCCAATCTCGTCGAACATCTTGCGCCAATCTTTGAACAACTTCGCATCGTAAGTGCGGTTGGCTTTTGTGGCGCGGTCCTTCAACACCTTGTCTTTGCCACTCAGCGTATTGGAATCGATGTCGCAGAGAGCGACGATGTTGCCGCCGAGATTGAACGCACTGTCGGTGTCGCTGCTGCCTTTGCCGCCGACGCCGATGCACGCGATGTTGATGCGCTCGTTCGCGCCCTGGGCGCGCAGAAAAGAGGGCGCGCTGAACGCAGCGACACCGGCTGCAAGCGCGGTGGATTTGATGAAGTCACGACGGGTCCCGAAGCGGAAAGTTTTCTTTGGCATGCGCGTTTCCTACGCCTGCGCGGAATCGACGACAAGGAAATTCATCCCCTTGTGCTCTTAATCGTAGTCGTAATCTCACTCCTAATCTCTACCGGGTATGTGAGCGATCGCCCAAGAGGGGTTAAGACTAGGATTACGATTTGGAGTAAGAGTAGGAATAGGAACAGGGAAAGAAACCCCGCTCCACACGGAGCGGGGCGTGAAAGCTCCAGACATGCGTTTGACCTTGGCGCTTCCACTTCCGTGATTGTCGGCAAGCGGGCGCTGAAGCCTTAGCGGGACGATGCAGAAGAGAATCTCACGCAAAGGTCGCCACGGCCGCAAAGGAGAGGCCACAGGCCGACTCTTCTTCAGGCGAATGATGGCTCCCTGTTTGGTGAGTTGCTTTTGAAGTCCACGTTTCGGTTTCCTTCGCGTCCTTGGCGACCTTTGCGTGAGGCTCTCTCGTTTGAACTGCATCGTTACGGCTTACGCGCAAAGAATTGAATTTGCCGTCCGGCGCGCTTTTGATGCCACACCACATTTGACAACAATGTCACGAATCCAGGATTGCCGAGATTGCGCCGATGAGGCATGAATTCGCGCCGTGTCCCAATTCGATTCCAGCATGCAGCACGGAGAATCCAACAACGTGCCCCCCCCCATACTTCCACCGCGCATCGCCGCCACCGGAAAACGCGGATTAGGCCCACTGGCTATCGTGGGCATCTGTCTGGCCGGCGTGGCGATGCTCCTCGTGCTGGCCGTGGTGGCGGCGGGAATGTTTTTTCGCGTCCATGCCGCCGAGGCTCGCCAGGAACGGGCCGAGCGCACGTCTGCCGTGGTCGCGCGCGCTTCCAAGCCAGAAGCCGGCCTCACCTATTTCAACGACAGGATTGCCAGTGCGCCCTGGTCCATTCACGTGCTGAAGGTCGATCGAGCGAAGAAGGATCTGACGTTTTTTTCCGCGCACGCGAGAGACAGGGTTCTGGGAGTGGGCCTGCTGGCGGACCAGGCCCGGGCTGTTCCGGGCGACGTGGGACGTGCGCTGGCCGGAGTGAACGGCGACTTCTACGTGCGAGATAGTCCCGGCTACGCGGGCGATCCGCGCGGCCTGCAAATCATGAACGGCGAACTCATCAGCGCGCCCGACACGGTTTGCGTGTGGTTCGATACCGGCGGCAATCCGCACCTGGATGAAGTGAAGAGCAGCTTCACCGTCACCTGGCCCGATGGCCGCAAGATGCCGTTCGGCCTCAATCAACAACGCGCTCCGACCCTGCCCATTCTCTACACGCCGAGGTATGGCGCGGCGACCGGGGCGCGCGGCGGACGCGAGGTGATTTTGGAAAAGGACGGCGACAGTGCATGGTTGCCGTTTCAGGCCGGCGAAACTTATCGTGCGCGCATCCGCGAAATTTCCACGAACGGCAATACACGGATCGCGCCGGACATCCTGGTGCTGTCACTCGCGCCTCAATTGCTCTCGAACCTGCCCGAGATGGAGCCTGGCGCTGTGCTGCAAATCTCGACCGCCACGACGCCGGATCTGAAAGGCGTGAAGACCGCGATCGCCGGTGGTCCCGCGCTGATCAAAGACGGCAAAGCATTCACGCTGAAGAATCCGCCGCCGGGTGCCCTGGGCGGATACGCCGAGGGATCGAAGTATCAGCGCCACCCGCGCTCGGCCGTGGGCTGGAGTCCGACGCATATTTATTTGATCACCGTGGATGGACGGCAGCCCGGCCTTTCCGTAGGCATGAAGCTCGCCGAGTTGGCGGAATATTTTGTGAAGCTGGGCTGCACCGACGCCATGAATTTCGATGGCGGCAAGTCCGCGCAGATGTGGATGAACGGCCAGATCGTGAACAGCCCGGCGCAAGGCGAAGACACGGTGGCGAATTCGCTTTGGGTGATTCGTAAGCCTGAAGGGCAATGATGGTGCTGGGGCGCGTCGCTCCGCGCGCGCCGGGGCTGAAGCTGAAATCTCTCACGAGGTCGTGAGCTTGTTTCCGTTCGCGGCACGCGCAGAGCGGCGCGCCCCAGCTTTCACATCGTCAGGATTTGCCGAGCTTCCAAAGCTTGCCGTCGCTGCGGACGTAGATCGCGCCGTGCGAGATCGACGGAGTGCTGAGAATCGTCTTTCCCAAATCCATTTCACTGATCACCGCTCCGTCCGGCGCCGCGGTGTCCACGACTTGCAGCAATCCCTTTTCGTTCACGCAGTAGAGGAGCGATCCCGCGCCGAGCGGCGTCGCGCTGAAGGGACCCTTAAGCCGAAGCTGCCAAAGCCGTTCGCCGCTCGCGGCGTCACCGCACGAGAGCACGCCGGCATCGTTCAGCGTGAACACGCGCTTGTTCAACACTACGGGGCTGGCAGTCGCAGGCCGAAGCTGGCTTGAGCGCCAAAGCTGCTTGGGTGAATTTCCTTCCGGCGATGGCTCCAACGCCGTGATGCCGTGCGAGGGCACGTAAAGAATTCCTTCGCTCACCGTCGCCGAAGGAATCGTGGAAGCGCCGTCGCCATAGTCCCAAACGATTTTGCCGGTGGCAGGTTCCACGGCCGCGAGTCCCTTGCCTGATTGCAGCAAAACGTAAGTCGGACGGCCCGCCACTTTCAGCAGCATGGGCGAAGTCCAATTGGCCATCTTGGGCCGGTCCAGTTTCCAACGGTTGACTCCCGTCTTCGCGTCGAAGCCAGCGGTGAAAGATTCGCTGTCATTTTCCACCATCGCGATGAGCACACCGTCCG
>DATHKK010000382.1:0-5735 GCA_035489355.1 Candidatus Limnocylindria bacterium | reverse complement strand
ATTTGCGAACGCTGATGGAGTCGTCAGCGACCACAATGACGCGCTCTTGTTCGACGCGATCGATGGCCGCACTCGGAATTGTGCCTTGTGCGACGGCCGTCGAACCTGGGGCAAAGATACGAGCGGCAGAAGCGCTGGCCTGAATGGAGCGGCGTTCGTTGGGCTCTGTGGCAACCATGCGGTTCAGGTCAATGAGCAGGATTAGACTGCCGTCAGGCGCGATGGTGGTGCCCGGGAAAAGTTTTACGCGGCGGAGATATTCGCCGAGGTTCTTGATGACGATTTCGTCTTTGCCGAGAACTTCTTCGACGACCAGGCCGATCTGGCGATTGCCCGTGTTGGCGACAACCATGTGGAAGTAGCCGTTGACCGATTCAAGCGGGGCAAGGCCCAGATAAGAGTCCAGGCGCACGACCTCGGTGACTACGTCGCGAACCTTGGTGAGAAGTTTTCCGCCCACATCTTCAATTTCATCAGCGCGGATACGGCGAATCTCTTCTACGACTGCGAGCGGCAGCGCGTAGCTGGTACCGCCGCAACGCACAAAGAGCGCGGGCGAGATAATGAGTGTCAGAGGGACTTTCAGAGTGAACTTCGTGCCTTGCCCGGTGGTGCTTTGAATTTCGATTTCGCCGTTGAGGGTATTCAGGTTGGCGCGGACTACGTCTAAGCCAACGCCCCGGCCAGCCAGCTCGGTTTTTGAAGACGCCGTAGAAAAGCCCGGGTGGAAAAGCATTTCGCGCAGGTCGCGCTCGGTGAGGCGAACAGCGGTTTCGTAGGAAACGAGGCCCCGCTCGATGGCGCTTTGCTTTACACGGTCATAGTCGATACCGCGGCCGTCGTCTTCCACTTCGATATAGATGTGGTTGCCGCGATGGTACGCCCGCAGGGAAACTTTGCCAGTTGCTGGTTTTCCGCCGGCGATGCGCTGTTCGGAACGCTCGATGCCGTGCGCCACGGAATTGCGGACAAGGTGAACGAGGGGGTCGGAGATTTGCTGAATGATGTTATTGTCAAGTTCCGTTTCGCTTCCAGAAAGATCGAGATCGACAATCTTGTCTGCGGATTTGGCGGCATCACGCACGGCGCGAGACAAACGTGAATACAGAGTGCCGATTGGGACCATGCGGGCGGCGGTGAATTCGTCCTGCAGGTGGTGTGCGAGCTTGGTGAAGTCGTCGATGTCGCCTTCGACGCGATTGACGTAGCCCTGTAATTGTGTGAGGACTTCGTTTACGTCAGCGGAAATTTCGGCCATGGAGCGCGACAAGATATTGAAGTCGTCGTAGCGGTCCATTTCCAGTTCGCTGAACTCGGACCAGAAAGAGGTATCGCCCGCGGCGGCGCTGGCCAGCATTTGCGGCGCTGCCGGAGAATTCCAGCTGGTGGCATTGCGCGTCGTACTAACCCGGTTGAATTCGTATTTTTCCTGGAACTCTGCGACTTTTCCCTGCAGACGTTCCTTGGAAAAGCCGAGCGTATCAATCAATTTTTCGAGCTCGGTTACACGGCCAACCATGCGGGTACGGTTGATGACCAGCTCGCCAACCGTATTCATCATGCGGTCGAGGCGCTCGAGAGCGATGCGCACGGATTTAGCGGCGTGACCTGCAGCCACCGCGGGTTTCGCGATTTTTGCTGCAGTCGCCGATTTCTGCGGTTCCAGGCGCTCTTCAGACAAAGCTTGGGCACCTGACAGCGCTGCGCCCTCGGTGGCGAATGCTTCTGCTTCTTCAGCGTCCAGCGGAGCAAACTCGGCGATGCGGCCGAGCAGGGAATCAACGCCTTCGCGCATTTCCGATTCGTCTGCCCACTGGTGATGCAGGGTCTTTTTCAACACGTCGACGGATTCCAGGCAAATATCAACGACGGCAGGCGATGGTTCGATTTCTCCGTCCCGCAAACGACCAATCAAATCCTCCACGCGGTGCGCGATGGCGCCGAGACGCCGCAAGCCAACCTGGGCAGCGGAACCTTTCACAGTGTGAATCGCCCGGAATAATTTGTTAATCTCTTCCGGATTGTTGTTGCCTTCCAGTGAAATCAGGCAATCGCTGACAATTTGTAAGTGTTCTTCCGCTTCGGGCTGGAAGAATTCGAGGATTTCCGGGCCGACTTCATCGTCAACCGGCAGGGCATCGAAGTAGGAGCCGGTGGCGCCGGCAATGGCATGTTCTTGCGCCGCCTGCTGGGCCTGCGGCAAGGAGCTTTGCCGAGAATAGTTGAGCGGTGGCTGTTCGACAGGAAAGGCAAAGCGATAGCGCTCCTTGAAGGAAGCGATGTCATCCATGCTTTCTTTGCCGGTATCGCTGATTTCGAGCAGATCCGTTTCCAGAAGAGAAATCCCGTCCGAGAGGAACTCCGTCAGCGGTCCGTGCAGATCGTCGCCAAGGGGCGCGTTTAAGGCGTATTGAAAGACGTGGGCCAGCTTGCCGGCAACTTCTGAGAATCTGGGAAAGTCGTAACTTGCCGAAGTTCCGCTGAGGGTATGCGCGGCGATGTACAGCCGCTCCATATCTTCGCGGCGCGGCGCGACCTCTTGCAGCACGCTGACGTATTCCCGCAGGTACTGCAGGTGCTCCGAGGCCTCCTGGAGGAAGAGTTCGACGGCTTCGTGGTCTTGCATGTTCACGCGCGTCCCTCCGTGACGAGTTCGGGCTTTTGCAATTCTTCGGCGGTTGGCTTCCGATAGAGAATGCAGTCGTTCAACACGATTGCCTGAAATTTTACGGGCATCTTGGAAATGGATTCCGAGTGGCCGAGGAAAAGATAGCCGCCCGGCTCCAGCGTGTCGTAGAAACGCTGAACCAAGGCGCGCCGGCGTTCTTCAGAGAAATAAATCAGCACGTTCATGCAAAAAATCAGGTCCATACGCCCGACGTACACCGCGGAAGCCAGATTGATCTGTGCGAACGTCACCATCTTGCGAATTCGGGGCTTCACCTGATAACCGCCGTCGACCTGCGAAAAATGAGCGGCAAGCTGGCCTTCACTGACGCTGCCAATGCTGCGGCCCGCGTAGATCCCACGTTCCGCTTGCCTCAGAGCCTGCCGGCCAACATCGGTGGCAAGAATTTCAACATTCCAGGCATCCGAGAACGTACGCGAATCGGCAATGGTAATCGCAACGGAATAGGGTTCTTCTCCGGTAGAGCAGCCCGCGCTCCAAATCCGCAATGTGCGTGGATTATTCCAGAATTTTTTCACATGCAATTCCGGCAAAACCCGCTTCTCAAATGTTTCGTAGACCGCGGGATACCGGAAGAAACTTGTTTCCTGCGTTAGTAGTCGCTCAAGAAATGCTTCGTATTCGACATTTGATTTTTGCACGGCGCGCAGCAAGTCAGTGCCGCGTTCGTAACCCTTTTCGCGCAGGTGTTCAAGCACGCGGCCTCGGATGAATCGGTCGCGCGATTCGTCAAAGTGAATGCCTGTCCGCTCTTCAATCAGCATGCGGATCTCGCTCAACTCGTGTTCGCTCAGCCCGTGCACTGGTCCCTGGCCTTCAGTCATTTGGTCTCGTTATGCGAGTTTCAATCTTCGCGTGCAGCCAAACTTCCGTTTAACAACAGATGAAAGATGGTCTAGCGCAAAGCTGCAACGGGAATTTGCCGTTCCACTTCTTCGCGCCCGGTTCCGTTGCTGACGGTTTTTTGCGAAGCGCGGAACTGCGCCAAAGCTTCGTTTAGCTGGTCGGAAAGTTTGACGAGCTGGCTCACAGTGGCTACGGTGCCGCGTGTTCCTTGCGACGTCTGGCGCGTGATGGATGAAATGATTTGCATGGCGTGGGCGACGCCTTCGGTGCCGCGGACCTGCTGCTTGGAAGCCAGCGAGATCTCCTGGACGAGCTCGGCGGACTGCCGCACAACGTTGGAAATCGCATCGAGCGCGCGTCCAGCCTGATCGGCCAGCGTTGCGCCGCTTTCGACTTCCTTAGTTCCTTCTTCCATGACGACAACCGCTTCGTTGGTCTCGGCCTGAATGGCCTTAATGAGCGCTGCGATGTCTTTTGTGGCGCTGCGGCTGTGTTCGGCGAGCTTGCGAACCTCGTCGGCGACGACCGCGAAACCGCGGCCCGCTTCACCGGCTCGCGCTGCTTCGATGGCGGCGTTTAGAGCGAGCAGGTTGGTCTGCTCGGTGATGTCGTTGATGACGTTGATAATTTCCGAAATTTCAAGAGAGCGATCGCCAAGCGACTTGATTTTCTTCGCGGTGGCCTGCACGGAAGCGCGAATGCGCTGCATGCCTTCGAGCGTATCGCGTACGGCGCGGTTGCCCTGTTCGGCCGCGTCCAGTGCGCGGCGCGCGGCTTCGGCGCTGGCTTCGGCGTTGTTGGACACCTGTTTCATGGAGACGGTGAGTTCTTCGACGGCGCTCGAGGTATTGGTGATTTCCTGATCCTGCTGCGTGGCGCCAGCCTGCATTTCATCGGCGGCAACGAGAATGTTATTGGAGCATGCAGTGACTTCCATGGCAGCTTTGCGGACGCGCTCAAGAACCTTGGTGAAGTTGTCAAGCATATAGTTCACGGAGTCGGTAACATTGCCCAGCGCGTCGTTGGTGACCTTGCCGCGGAGCGAGAGTTCACCGCGCGCGACCTGGTTGATGACGCTCAGCAAATCGGTGATGCTGCGTTGCAGAGCGTCGCTGGCGTCCTGATTGCTCGTGGCTTTTGAAACTTTCGCAACGGCGCGATTCAGGTTGTCCGCGATGTAACCGAGCTCGTCGCTGGAGTTGACTTCCGCGCGTGCGCGAGGATCGCCGGCCGCCAGGCGCTCGGAGAATTCTGCGAGTTCCTGCACCGGCTTTAACAGTCCGCCGCCCAGGCGCCAGGCGAGGAACACGCCCATGCCCAGGGCGAGCGCCGCCGCAAGCAGTACCGCCCCACTTGCGCCGCTTGGCAACGCGCCAAAGTCAAAAATAGATGCGCCGCCGGATTGGCGACCCGCGCTGTAGGCGAGCAGCAAGACGGCGAAAAGGGCTACACCGTTTGCAATCACCAGCGTCCAGATTGTGGAACTCAATCGCGATTTCATGCCATCCTCCAAAACTCGATTCAACGAAGCGTGCCGTCGCCGGCAGCGACTTCAGAAACTTTTAGATGCTGGGGCCCGGGAACGCTTCAAGCAGTAGGCGCAAATCAATGACCAGCGCCAACCGGTCGTCGTGACGCAGCATGCCGATGCAGTGCGGAACGTTTTCCGGCGCCTGCTCCAGAATGTCTTCAGAATTGACGGAATAGGTGCCAATTACTTCGTCCGAAGCAATTCCGATCCGGATGTCTTCGTGATGACCGCCGCCGCGCAGAGAAGCGACCACCACATGCTTCGGCAGCAGGCCCGAGCGGCGACCTTCGGTCATCGCAATGTCGATCAGCGGCACGATGGATCCGCGCAAATTGAAAATACCCAATAGGTAGGCAGGGGCCAGCGGCAGGCGGGTAAGCACGGGCCATTCAAGAACTTCCTCAACGTCCAGAACCGGCAAACAAAAACGCTCGCGGCCGCTGCGGAAGACGCAGTATTGCGTTTCGGGTGCTTCGTCTTCCTCTGGTCCAAGCGCTTCGAGCAAATCGCCGGTGTCGGCGTCTGCGGGCAGCGGCTCGAGATGAAAGTCTTCGTTCATCATTTAGTTTCCATAAAAACCAAAAATAAAAAGTCCTACGCGAAGCGGCGAACCGCGCGCAAAAGGTCCTCGCGCGTAAAGGGCTTGGTCACGTATCCGTCGGCGCCTTG
>DATHKK010000381.1:0-7232 GCA_035489355.1 Candidatus Limnocylindria bacterium | reverse complement strand
TTTTTTCCGGAGGAGCTGCGCAAGAGCAGCGTGTGCATCAATGGCAGCGGAGAATATCTTGCGCTGGCCAATCCGTTTCTCGGTGGCTCGCGCGTGTTGCTGGATGCTCCGCCCAGTCCCGTGTTTGCGACGGAGTTTCTGCACAAGGTGGGGGAGGCGAGTCGCGGGGCGAACCGCGTTGAAGTTCCTTTCCGTCAGGTCGCGCCGCCGGACAATGAAATGTGGACGGAGGAGACGGCTGATGAATTGCGTGTGCCCATCGGCCGCAGCGGCGCGACGAAGCTGCAATACCTCGCCATCGGCAAAGGGACGCGACAGCACGCGTTGATTGCGGGCAAAACCGGCTCGGGGAAGTCGACGTTGTTCCACGTCATCATCACGAACCTCGCGCTCTGGTGCAGCCCGGAGCAGGTGGAGTTTTACCTCGTGGACTTCAAGAAGGGCGTGGAGTTCAAGAGCTACGCAGTGAAGCGCTTGCCGCACGCTCGCGTCGTGGCGATTGAGAGCGACCGTGAGTTTGGGTTGAGCGTGTTGCAACGGCTCGACGAGGAATTGAAGCGGCGCGGTGAACTCTTTCGCGCGCTCGGCGTGCAGGATGTCGCGGGATACAAACGCGCCGGGGGCAAAGAACCACTGCCGCGCGCGTTATTGCTCATCGACGAGTTTCAGGAATTTTTCGTGGAGGATGATCGCATCTCTCAGGCGGCGAACTTGTTGCTGGATCGCATCGTGCGCCAGGGCCGTGCCTTCGGCATCCACTGCATTCTTGGTTCGCAGACGCTCGGTGGCGCTTACACATTGGCGCGCACGACGATGGGACAGATGGTGATTCGCGTGGCGCTCCAGTGCAACGAAGCGGATGCGTATCTCATTATGGATGAAAACAATCCCGCGCCACGTCTCCTCTCACGTCCCGGCGAGGGCATCTACAACGACATGGCCGGCATGAGCGAGGGCAACAGTCCATTCCAGGCAGTATGGATTGGTGACGAGGAGCGCGACGTGTGGCTCGATAAGATTCGCGCCCGCGCGAATAACAGCGGCAACGGAAAATTTCCCGGGCCGATTGTATTCGAAGGAAATGCACCCGCGGATGTGCGCGAGAATCCAGTGCTGCGGAACATGTTGGAAGCGAAGTCTATTGCCCTCGCGCCGACTGCGCGCATCTGGCTTGGCGCGCCGAATTCGATCAAAGGCCCGACCGAGGCCGTTTTCCAAAAGCGTAGCGGCAGCAATTTACTCGTCGTCGGCCAGCGCGATGAAGCCGTGCTCGCTCTGATCACGACAGCATTGATCTCGCTCTCGGCGCAGTTCCCGCGCGGGGGTGTGAGGTTCATCGTGTTTGAAAGCACCGTGCCTGGTTCGCCAGAACGCGCGTTCCTCGAACGAGTCGCCCGCGCTGTGCCGCACGAGACTATTTTGGCGAAGCCAAGTGAACTTGCTGACGTTTTGAACCGTCTTACCGAAGAGTTGCAGCGACGCACCGGCGATGAACATGCGCCTGCGCCTGAAACGCTTCTGTTCCTGCACGGCCTGCAGAACTTCAAGAAACTCCGGCAGGACGATGACTTCGGATTTTCGACGGAAGAGAGCGCTAATTCAGCGACGCAATTGCAGAAGTTGATCAGCGAAGGTCCGAGCCACGGCATCCACGTCGTGGCCACGCTGGATACTTACAACAACGTGAACCGCTTTCTCGGACGCAAGACACTGAGCGAATTCGAAATGCGCGTGCTCTTCCAGATGAGCGCCAACGACTCGGCGAGTCTGTGCGACGATCCGAAAGCCAGCACGCTCGGCCTGCATCGCGCGCTCTTTTACAATGAGCAGGAGGGATATCTCGAAACGTTCCGGCCCTACGCGCTGCCGGATGGGGAATGGGTGGATGAGGCGAGCGCGAAGTTGGCGCGGATGATGAAATAATTACGCACGGGAACGGCGGTTGCTTCAGCGCCGGTTTGCCGCAGGTTGTTCCACCGCAAAAATCACTTCCCGCCCAACCGCACTTCCTTGCCTGTCTCAGCTGATTGATAAATCGCATCGAGCACTTGCTGCACCTTGAGTGATTCCTCCAGGGGCACGAGCGGCTTCTTGCCTTCCACGATGCAGTTAACGAAGTGCGAGATGCGGTCCTCGCTGGGGCCGTTCTTTGTGTTGTAGAAGTGCGTCGTCTCGAAACCTTGCAGGCTTTGCTTAAAAAGCTTTGCGGGAAAGAGACTCATGCCGGCTTCCGTGCCCAGTAGTTCGATGCCTTGCTCGCGATCGTCGCCGGGGTGAAATCCTGCCCAACTGGTTTCGAGCGTCACGGTGTAGCCCTTCTTCATCCGAACGAAGGCTGTGCTGTGATCCTCCACGTCGAAGGGACGCTTGGGATCGACTTCGCTCTTGCCCCACGTGCCTTCGCCGCGGCCCCGTGAGCCGAACTTGGAGTGCGTTGTTGCGGTCACGGAGACCGCGTCGAAGTCATTCAAAAGATGGAACAACGTGTCAATCAACATGGAGCCGCTGTCGGCCAGGCATCCGCCGCCGGAATACTGCTTCTGGGTGAACCACGAGCCGATGCGCGGAATGTTGCTGTGCCGGTGCGAAAAAGCGCGCGCGTGATAAACCTCGCCCAGATCGCCGTGTTGAATCGCCATCCGCGCGGTTTGCGTGTGGCGATCGAAGCGAAAATTCTTGGCGACCATGGCGGTGCGCCGATTCTTCTGCGCCGCCGCAATGATCTTCGCCGCCTCCTTCGCATTCATCGCCATCGGCTTCTCGATCAACACGTGCTTGCGGGCGTTGAGCGCGGCAATGGCAATGGGCGCGTGCAGGAAATTCGGCAGCGCGATCGTCACGGCATCGATGTCCGGTTGTTCGAGCAGTTCCTCGTAGTTGGAGTAGCTCCGGGGAATGTGAAACTTCTCCGCCGCCTCGCGCAGGCGTTGGGGATTCGTTTCTGCAATAGCGACCGTGGCCGCTCGAGGACAATGAAGGAGGCTGGTTAAATGTTCGATGCCAATGGCACCGACACCGATGACCGCGCACCGAAGTTTTTCGCGCATAGCTGGAATGGGTTTGGTAAAGGAGGTTGTAGGACCATCGCCGACAGAGGTCAATCACGAAGTGAATTTCAGCCCGTGTTTTCGCAGGTTTTGTGAGTGTGATGTGTAACGGAGGTGATGCAGGTGCAGCCGGATTGGACACCTTACATCATGGAGAAACCAGCAGGACCTGCGAAGGAAAGTGACTGCTCAGAGCACAAAACTTCAATATCCAACCATCAAACTCCAAACAAATTCCAAGCTCCAAATCCCAATGGACAATGCTGACGACAGATTCGGCGAGTCGCACGCTCCTTACCGCACAAAGGTCACCTGCACGTGTTTGGATTTCAGCATGTAGGCGCTCCAGATCAGTCCCTGCCCAATGGCCCGGACCAGTTCGCGGCGTGATGAAACATCCGAAAATGAGCAGAGGACCGTACAATGGATGGTACTGATCGCCCTTTGGCACCGCAAACGTCTGCCACACATCGGTGGAAAGATTCAGCGCCTGGGCAGTGCATTCGTGTCCGCCGCCCAGATATTGCGAATGGCTTCCTCCTGACCGAAACCGTTCGGTGTCGCCGCGCTGGGTCGGTTAACGTCATACCAACGTTTGCCGTCAGCGGCGCCGGAGATGATCCTCATCCCGGGCATTTGGACGTAACCCTCGGGGTCATGTTCGCGCACCCACTTCCACGCGTAGCGCAGCCAGTCGTTGCGCGCGTTCTCCGGTTGTTGGGAGAACCACGTAATCTCGTCCCAACCCCAGACCCAGAATCGGCCCTGGCCCGCTTCGCCTGGCTTCCGGCTGCGGCCGTAATTGTCGAACTCCACGAGATACGGCAGGTGCTCGCACTTCCAGCCACTGGGCGTGATGCCGCCTTTGCTGCGCCCATAGAGCGCGTCGGTGTAGCCCACGCGCAACTGCGCTTCCTTGGGTTTGTCCGCCAGCTCTTCGATGCGCAGCGGGAAGGTATGAAAGTCGAACAACAGTTTGCCATCGCGCACGAATCCGCCGCGCGGCACATGGGCATCGAACAGAATGAAATGCCGACGCGCTTTCTTCGCTGCATAGCCGCGCGCTTGCGCCAACACTTCCGCCCAATGGTCGAGCTTCGGATCGTTGCCGTTCATCAACTCGACCTGGCCGTAGTGAATCGCTTCGCAGCCGATGTCGATGTAGGAGCGCGCGAGAAAATAAAACCAGAGCTTGGTTTCGCCGCGGCTCACGTCGGGGACAGATGAAGCTTGCCCCCAATGATTGCTGAATCGCCCGGTTGGATAAAGCATCTCGTCGTAGCGAAAGTTGCGCGTCTCGACTGGCCGGCCCAGTCCCTCGAAAGCCCACGCCGGCACAGACAGATCGCTCACATCACGCGAAACGATTTCAAAGATGCACGCTTGCAGGATGAGTTCCGGATCGGCGCTGTGAATCCTGGCGGCATTCTTCTTCGCTTGTTCGAGTTTCTTTGGAATGGCCGGCGCACCGCCTTCCTCGCGTCCCCACTGATAGACCGCGCGTCCGGCGAACTTCACGCCGCAATTGGTCAACATACGCAAGTTGTCATCGAAGTCGCCGTGACCGGTGAGCAGATACATCGTCGTCATCGACCGCGAGAGATAACTCCGCAGCACCTCCTCCGACATGCTCCCGTCAAAGCGGTAATCGCGTGCGAGCACGGGCAAAGTAATGAGAAGTAACAGCCCGCAAAGCCATCGGGCGATTGAGTGCATGAACCGCAGAGTATTTCTGCGCGTCACGGCAGTCAAACTTTGCGGACGTTGCGGAAGGGCTGAAGGCCCGAAAGAAAATAGCCCGGGGTATCTCCCTCTCCTTCTCCTTCTCGAACGAGGGCCGGAGTGAGGAGTCGAAAACACAGTCGCCAACTCGGCTGTTTTCCTACTTTTAACTTGTTGACGGACTTTTTGTAAAAGTCTAACTTTAGGATGTGAGCACGACAACGAAAACAGATTCCGTATGGTTCACCACCAAAGGCCAGGTGGTAATCCCAAGCTGGCTGCGCAAACAATTCAACATCGAGGATGGCACGAAGGCCGTCATTCAAGCCACGCCCGAAGGCATTCTGCTAAAGCCAGTCACGCGCTGGGCCATTGAACGCGGCTTCGGCATGCTGAAGCGCAAGCCCGGCGGGAAATCCTTCCACGAAGAATGGGCGGAGCACAAACGCGAGGAACGGGACTTGGAGGACAAATAAATGGCCACGGCCGTTCTCGATGCTCACGCCCTGCTGGCGTTTTTTCGCGGCGAGGACGCGGGCGTTCCCGTGAAAGAGCTGCTTCATAAAGCCGCCACTGCGGACCGTCCGCTGCACATGACTGAGGTGAACTACGCCGAAGTGAAGTACATGCTTCTGAAAAAGGACGGCGCGGAAGCGTGGGAACAAGCAGAGGACGTTCTGAAAAGCCTTCCACTTGAATTTCACCCTGCCACCCGCACGCTCGCTGATATTGCCGCTGACTTCAAGGCGCGTTTCAAAATCAGTCTCGCCGACGCCTTTGCCGCCGCGCTGGCGAAAGAGAAGAAGGCCGAACTCGTCACTGGCGACCCGGAGTTCAAGCCGTTGGAGAAAGAAATCAAGATTGCCTGGCTCAAATGAGTGTTCTGCCCGCGCAGCTTGAATTATTGTTAAGCTGGCCCGCCGTGCGTGTCTTGCGGGTCAAGCCGATGGACTCTTCAGTTAACCACTACTGGCTGTCCTGACCTGCTCGAAGACAACATCGCGGTGGAACTCCAGATACCGGCACGATTCGGGATTAACTCTGCGTAAGTGGAGGTCGGGCGTGATGTGCATGCGGCGCTGGTCGTCATCCCGCCAATCGGGCGACACCAGCATCCGTCCGTCATCTCGGAAAGAGATCAAACCTTCGTTGAATAGCGCATCCAGATTAGGGACCAGCAATAGACCGTTGAAATGGTCCACTTTCTCCTGAACGTTGGAATCGGTCCACGGTTTGATGTGGCTGGAACGAAGCACACGCGGTTCCTGAACACTTGTCACCGCGCAAGATCCCTGCCAGAGCCGAAGCAAATTACCCCGGAACAGCCGCTGCGCGATGCCGCGGCTCTTGGCTGTGACCGCGCGGTCGATACTATTCATCCCGGCTTGGCTGATGACGGCATAGTCAGCCGGCTCCTCAGCCAACTGCATTGACTCCGTTGGGGCGAGTTCCGGCGCAATCGCCACCACGTTGAACACGAACTCACTCGGGCGGTCGCTGAATCGGTTGCATCGAACCATGACCACCTTGCCGTAATAGGTGAATGGCGTGAGACGCTGGTCGCGGTAGAACAGATGGATCTCCTCGCCGTTGCGAGAGGCATTTGCGATGCGGTCGTCGGAGCCGTGCCCTTTCTCTCCGTCCCAGAACAACAAATCGTCGTCCAGGAAGTTCTTGTACGGTGTCATCCAACCCAGTCTCTCCCGTGTGACAAAAAGAAATATCTGTCCGGCGCCCTTTGGCGTGAAAACACCGCGACCGATGGCTTGGAATCCAGCCAGACCCCAGAGCTCGGCCAAAACCTTACGATCATAGCCCCGACCGATCGCCAATGAGTCTGTAAAACGCGACATTGAAACGCCGTTCAACTGTCCCGCCAACCAGTTCGGTTGACGACTACGGAACTACGCCAGGATGTCAGGTTGCGCACTCAACACACAAGCGCACGAATCCCGCCTGTTGTTTGGCCGCGCGTGCTCAAGCGTTTCGCTGCTGAGGCATGGCGGCGCGCATGCCGATGACGAGTTGTACGCGTGCGACGCACAGTGGTCGGGCTTGTTCGACCGGATGCTCGTACATTTGCCGGAAGAGACTGAACGCCGGGTTGAACTGGCGGCAGCTTACGGCGAGTGAATGCGGCCACCAGTTGCTCCAAGCTTTTCGGATTCTCCGTCTGACACTCCCAAACGACGATGCTCTGCCAGCCAAGTTTGCGAAGCGCCCGTTTGTGAAGTTTATCGCGAACGGCGTTACCGTTGAGCTTCGCGAGCCACCATTCGCGACGATTCGTCGGCGTCGTGCAGTTTTTGCAGCCACGATGCCGATGCCAGAAACAGCCGTGAATGAAGATCGCGGTTTTGTGTTTCGGGAGGAGGATGTCCACTGACACGGCGCGCGGAGTTCGTGGCTGTAGCGGCGCTCTGTGAGCGTCGCCCCGGCGGTCATAGACCGCCGCTACAGGAA
>DATHKK010000380.1:0-4863 GCA_035489355.1 Candidatus Limnocylindria bacterium | reverse complement strand
CAAGGACAAACATCCTCCGATCAAGACCCAGGACCGTCGCTACGACTTCACCGCCTACATGGACAACGAAAAGATGAAGGCGCCGGTGACGTGGGAAATGAGTTTGCCCAATGGCAGTTACAAAGTGCGCGTCGTCGCCGGCGACTCGCTTCGATACGACAGCATCTTCGGCATCATGGCCGAGAGGACGATGATCATCGACGGGGTGCCAGATGAGACGAAGCGATGGTTCGACGCGACGGCCACGGTGCAGGTGGCGGATGGGCGTCTCACGATTGGCGGCACTCCCGGTTCCACGAACAACAAGCTGTGCTTCATCGAAGTCACGGAAGTCGAAAACCTGCTCACGCAAACCAGATGAAAAATTCGGACGGCACTCACGGGGCGGCGGTCTCGCCGGGACACATTGTTGGCGGCGGACATTACAGCTTGCACGTGCCGCTCGATGACAGCGGCCTCGTCTGGCTCGCACAGGACGAGGAGCAGCAACGGCTCGCAGCGATTCGTTTTTTTCCGCCGGAGATTCGCGATGATCCACACGCGTGTGCGTCGCTCAAATCGCGTATCGAACTTGCCGCTGCCGTCCAGCACGAAAGCATCTGCCGCGTGCTGGAATGGTACGAGTCTCCCGGCGTGGAAACGTTCATCGCCACGGAATATGTCGAAGGCAAGCCGATGCTCGAAGCGTCCGGTGGCGCGGTGCGACGAGGCATTCCGTGGGAATCATTGAGCACCACGGTGGCGAGCATCGCTCGTGGACTGGACGCGTTGCACCCCGCGGGTGTGGTGCATCACGGCTTGAAGCCGGAGAACATTCTTCTCTCCGCCGACCATCGCGTGAGGCTGGTGAACACCGTGGTGGCGGGCGTGCTGATGAATCCGTTGTTCGTTCCCTCCGCGTTGAACGATCCGGCCGTGCTCCGGTGTTGCAGCCCGCAGCAGCTCGCGGGACAAGAGCCATCGACGGCGGACGACTTTTATTCCTTCGGTGCCACGTTGTTCGAACTCCTCACGGGTGCTCCGGTTTTCTCCGACGCCAATTCCATTTTCCAAGACATTCAATCCACGCCCGCGCCTGCGCTGCGTGAACGATTGCCAGAGTGGCCCAACTCCCACGCTGTGCCGGATGTTGTCATTGATTTCATTACGGCGTGCTTGAACAAAGATGCTTCAGCGCGGCCCCAGTCCTTTGCCTGTTTGTTGTCAGGGCAGGAGCAACCGGCGCCAATTGATTCAACGCCATTACCGCCCGAACGCGAAACAGTCGCGCCATTACTGGATCTTCACACGGCCGAGGTGGTGGCCGATTCGCCGTCGCGCACAGAACTGGAATTGATTCAGCATGCCCGGCCGGTGCGTCCTCGTTCCAAGACACCCTGGGTGATTGCCGCGCTGTTCCTGTTACTCGCCAGCGCCGCTGCCGGATGGGTTTTCCTGGATCGGCAGAATCAAGAAAAGGAACGCATCGCGGCCATCGCGGCTGAGGAGGTCCGTCAACGTGAAGCGGCCGAAACACAGAGGCGCGAGGCTGAGGAGAAGTTGCAACGGGCAATTGCCGCGCGGCTCAAGTCAGAGGAGAGCGCGCGCCGGGCAGAGGAGGCGGCCCGCCTCGCTGCCCTGGCGCAAGAGAAGCAGCTTCTGGAAGCCGAGGCGCAGGCGCGTCTGGATCGCGAACGACTCGCGGCCACCCAAAAGGCGAACGCCGAACCTCAGATCAAGAAACCTGCTCCGGCGCCGCTGCCTTCCGCCGACACCGATGGATTCGTGGCGATGTTCAATGGGCGCGATTTTACGGATTGGGTGGGCGACACGAATCATTGGTCAGTGCGAGATTCGTTTATCACCGCGCAGTCCAAGGCCGACGATGAGAAGCAACGCCATTTGCTCGTGTGGCAAAAGGGCAGCGTGAGCGATTTCGAAATGCAGTTCTCGTATCGCTTCCGTTTGTTGCGCGGCAACAAACATCCGAACGGCGGCGTGAATTATCGGCTGACCGGCCAGACGAATCTTACCTGCTACCAGTTCGATTTGGTGACGAACCCCAAGGACAACGGTTCGGTAAACGATGACAAGCGGCGCTCTCGCCTGGCGGGCTACGGTGATTCCGTGACGGCGACCTCATCCAACAAGCATGAACTGATCGAACGACTGGGCGACACCAACACGCTGAGCGCGGTTCGCCCCGAGGATTGGACCAGGTGCGTCATCATTGCGAAGGGCAATCGGCTCACGCACTACATCAACGGCGAACTGGCGGCGGATGTGACTGATGGGAGTAAATCCAAGCGCCATACGGCGGGGCTGATCGCGCTGGAGCTTTACACACGCAACACGAACAACTGCGCGACGTTCATGCAGTTCAAGGATTTGAAATTGAAGCGATTGGATGGCGCGGGCGGGAACGATCCGTTGGTCAGTAAGAATCCTTAGCCGCGAAGCGCTCGGAATTCACTGAGCAACCGTTGGACGCCGGTCATGTCGAGTTCGTCCACTTTCTTCGAGGCGAGCACGAAGAACGCCGGGCCGTCCGTGCGCGCGGTGCCGATCACGACGCCGCCATTGAAGGTCCACCGCAACATTTCGTGGGTTTCTCCCGGTGCCGCAACGCCAGCCATCGGTGCCAGGCGACTCCAAAGTTCGTTCAGCACGGTCTGCGAGAGCCGCGCTTCCCAAGTGTTGGAAAACACCGTGGCATCCGGGTAACGTAGGCCGTAGGCCACCACGCCGGGCAACCGGCCCGCACGTCCGAACCAGCGATTGATCAGTTCGCTCACGCCGCGTTCCTCCGGGATTGCGTGACGAAGAAAACCGACTCCGGTTGAAAGTGCATGACCGCTTCGCGCGCCGGCGTCGAAGCCTCGAACAGTTCCAGCGCGCCCAGGCCGGCGGCGGTCTTGAACCACTCGGCATCGCGCAACAAAGCAGCGAGTTGTGCGGGGACGTTCTGCGCATCGTGAGTTGAGCCGGCAAGAATGCGGCCTTCGATGGAGACCGCCACGAAGTTGCGGGGCGTGAGCGCCGCCGCCCGTTCTTCCTCCGTCAATTCGACTGGAGGAAATGCCGCGTCCGCGGAAGCGGCGAGCGTGGGTTCTTCGATGCTCGCGGCGGTGGAGCTGCCGGCGACCTCGTCACGCAGTTGCGCGGCTTCCATCAAGAGCGTTTCCCACTTGAGCGAGATCGTTTGAGCGGGCGGTTCCTGGTACGGTTTGAGCCGGAACTCTCCGTCTTTCAGATTCACCAGATGATGAAACGCCGGTTCGCCGGAAAGAATTCCCACCGCGGCGTGAACGATGGCGCCCGTGCGAATAAAAATTTCACCGACTTCGCTCTTTGAAAAAACTTCGAGCACGGACGAGTTCCGCCGCAGACATTCGATCTGTAGAATGTCTTGCAGCTCGACATCGTGCATCACACCGCGAAAACCTTGCTGGCGTTCCAACTCCAGTAGTTGGTGCAGCGTGAGGAACAGCGTGTGAAACCCTTCCGACGACGTGGGCTTTTCCAGCAACACCTCGATACCTTCGCGAATGAGTTGATCGCGCGTGCGTTCCTCCGCGTAGCCGGTGAGGACGACGATGGGCACGTGCGGAAAACGTCCGCGCGCGAGGCGGACGAATTGCAGGCCGCTCATGATCGGCATCCGCTCGTCCACCACGATCATGTCGAAGTTGAATTCCTTGAGAGACGCGAGCGCCTTGGCCGGATTGTCGGCCATGATCACTTGCCATCCGCCGGCGCTGGCTTGCTGCATCAGTTCGCCGATGAGTTCGAGGAATGAAGCGTCGTCATCGACGAAGAGAATGATTTTTTGCTTGCTCACGGAGTCTCTCCTTCGTTCGAAGCAATGCTGACGAGCGCATCAAGCTCGCCGCGCCGCGCGATCTCCGCTGAAGCCCGTGCACGCAAGTCGTCGATGTTGATCAACTCCATGCCTTTGCGCACGAGACGGCCATAGGCCGGGTCCATCGAGAATTGAAATTGAACCACATTCTTGAGTTGGCTGATGGCGTGCAGTGTTTCGGCGGAAACTTCGGCCGCGGTGCGCTCCAGCAAACGATCCAGTGCGGCCACTGCCGTGCCCGCAACCTGACCGTCGCGGCAGTAGGGAACCAATGCGTCGGCGGCTTTTGGATCGTCGAGCGCGATCAACGAGCAGAGGATCATCCCGCTGCGCTCGGGTTGATCGTGCGAGTCTTTCAGCGCCGCCATCAATGGGGCGATCGCGTCCGCGCCGAACGAAACTGCGCCCGGCCAATCTTCCAGTTCCACCGCGTGAGTGATGGCTTGTCGCGAGTTCACCGGCACCCATTCGAGAGTTTTCAATCCTTGCGCGGCGGTCTTCCGCACTGGGGCGTGGGGCGAGTCGAGTAATTTCACGAGTGGCGACAGGGCCCGCACGCTACCGGATTCAGCCAGAGTGTTGATGGCCGTGGCTTGGTTTTCTGAATTCGATCGAGTGGCAGCGAGCAGCAACGCATCCACTGCCCCTGAACCTAGAGTCAACGCGGCTTTCCAACGGCCCAGAGCTACGAGGAAGTAAGCGAGATCTTCTTCCGTGCCGGGCTGCCATTTCAAAGTGCCGAGCGCCAGCGCCGCAGCGCGCCGCACTTCTTCGTTCGCGTCTCGCAGCGCTTCGCGAAGCACTGGCAACGCGCGGGCATCGGCCGTTTGCTGCAACGCTTCCGCGGCGGCGGCGCGAACCAGGGCGTTGACGCTGCGCAACGCGGCCGTCAGCGCGAGAATCGTCGCCACACCGGAATCGAGCATCGTGCGGCGGAGTTGCGCGCGTTGCATTGGCTCCAGCAACGTGGCGGCTTTCGCGGCGACCGTCGAATCGGCAGAACTGCGGGCGGTGTCGATCAC
>DATHKK010000379.1:0-20679 GCA_035489355.1 Candidatus Limnocylindria bacterium | reverse complement strand
GTCCACAATTCATCCCGGCTCAAATCTTCCTGCTTCCTTGCTCGCTCTGCCGTGATGAATTGTGGACTTTGTGGGACTCGCAATTGACTGAGGCCGAACGCGCTGCCTTGCGGCAGCTTTTGAACGGCCCGGACCAATCCGCAGGTGAGAGAAAGAAGATCACCATTGAGGAAGCAGTTCAGTGGGCGGAGGATCATTTGTTTGACCGGAACTCGGTCGTGCTGGAATGCCAAGTGTGGCAGGAGGCGTTAGGACGGGCGCGCGGTGAGGGTTTTTCGGTTTCAGAACTCAAGGATTTCACCCATCGACACGGTTACATCCGCAACACCGAACGTCCAGGCGAAGTGACGTTGCGTGACGTGCTCTTGCGCGAATGGGAAATCGTTCACACCGCAAAGGAAGGCGTGGGTGATGCCTGGCCGTTGGTTGCGAATCCGTGTCCGGTGAATCCAAAACTGGACGGTGAGCAACGCCAGGCACTCGATGCCTTGCTTTCCTCCATCAACACCGTGTCCGTGTTTCGTGGCGGCGCTGGCACGGGCAAGAGTTTTGTCCTGCACGAGCTGGTCGGACAACTTCAACAGTCTGGCCGGCGCGTTGTCGTTCTTGCGCCGCAGCGACAGCAAGTCGTGGAAATGGAAAAGGCGGGATTTCCTTCACCATCTACGGTCGCCAATTTCATCCTCAAGCGTGAACTGGCGGAACGAGCAGTCGTTGTGGTGGACGAGGCGGGGCAAATCGGCGGACGGCAAATGCTCGAATTGATGCGGCTGGTCCGCGAGCGGAATGCCCGGCTGATCCTTTCGGGCGACACGCGGCAGCACGGAGCAGTCGAGGCTTCAGATGCGCTTCTAGCGATTGAGCGTCACTCCGGCGTCAGGCCAATCGAATTGCACAAAATTCGTCGGCAAGACCCGGCGCTCGGCAAAGACGCCGACGAACGCGTACGCATTAAGGATTATCGGAATGCCGTCGAATCAGCGGCGGCGGGTAAGTTGAACGAATCGTTTGAACGTCTCGACAAGATGGGCGCGGTGGTGGCGTGCGGCTTGGGTGATCAAGCTGGCAAGTTGGCGGAAGAATATCTCCGGCTCACGGAGTCAAATGCTTCGGCGGTCGTTGTCTCGCAGACTTGGGGGGAAGTGCATCGGGTCAATTCGTGCGTCCGCGATGCGCTAAAAGGCAAAGGACTGCTCGGCGCAAGCGACACGACGATTCAAGTCTTGGACAAACTCGACCTGACGACCGCGCAGAAACGGGACGAACGGTTTTATCCGTCCGATGCGGTCATCGTCTTCAATCAGAAAGTGCGCGAAGCGGAACCTGGCGCAAAGGGAAAGTTGGCGGGAATTTTGAAATCGAGTGTGCTCGTCGAAGTCGACGGAAAGTTCATCACTGTTTCAAACAAAGTCCTCGATCACGTTGCGGTTTATCTCCCGCGCGAAATCTCGGTGGCACAAGGCGACCGGCTTCATCTCAAAGCGAATCGCAAACTGGCTTCGGGTGGTCGCGTCACGAACGGAGAACTTGTCACCGCGAAGTCTGTTCGTACCGATGGTACAGTTGAACTCACCGATGGACGAGTCTTGGACAAAAGTTTCCGCGAGTTTCTGCCGGGTTACGCGGTCACGTCCTACGGGTCCCAAGGTAAGACGGTGGATTACGTCTTGTTCTCCGATTCCACCGTGAAAGCCGCAACCAACGCGCAGCAATGGTATGTGACCATTTCGCGCGGACGGCTCGGCATCCGCATCTTCACGCCAGACAAGGAGCAATTGCGCGAGAATCTGCTGCGCTCCGGGCATAGGCTGCTGGCGATGGAGTTGGCTGCCGGTTTTGTCCCGCGCCGTGGTTTCCGTCTTTGGGATCGCTTGCACAGACATCTTCTTCGTTTTGGACAACGTGCTGCCGATACGTTTTGTCGGCTCAAACTGGCGCGTCGTCGTCACCACCCCTCCACTGAAAAGCATGAATACAAAAACACCCGAATGTTGGGCGAGCGACCCGAACGCCCACGGCGTCAAAATCGAACTCTCGGTTGAACGGAGTCTCTTGCTGCCGTTTGACCAATTCGCTTTTGCAGAACTCAGAACCGAAGGGAAGCAACAACACCTACGGCTCGTCTTCGCAACGCACGAGGTTCTGATTCGAGGAAACGCGCTGCGCCGCATCGAAACGACGATGCAACGAATGGAATTGTCATTCTTAGCCGCATTGCCAAGCAGTCAGCGTTCTCTCATTCCAGAAGGGCAGCCGGTGGTCATTGAGATTGTTGTGACCGAGGCCAAAGACGTGAAAAGCCGCCATCAAGAATCTCAGGGCTGAAAGCAATTATTCCGTCCTCATGGCAGGATCGAACGTCAGGCACTCTGGAATAATCTTCGTCACGAGCCTGGGCCGCAGGACAGTTCTCGCGCCGATTGCTGAATTGACCTGCTGGCCAACAGCGTGTAAAACCTTCTCAGGTATGCGCTTTACCTGCTCATAATCTCTTCGCTGACGGTCGCTTTTGAAGCTGGCCGTATACCTCTTTCGTAAATCCGCCCGGGCTGATTCGTGGCGGGCGCATTCACAGAATCGCCTTCCATGGGTCGTCCTGACTCAGGATCGTCCTAGGCATTTCTCTCCTTTTATCGGGGAGCCGGCCGGATTTCTCCCACTCCACCACAACACGAGCGGCCTTGGTTTGGCCGCGGGAGGATGCGATGAGAATCAACTATTTCCCTGGCTCAGAAGAACCGAACGAAAAGCATTTTGGACAAAAGAAGAAGAAACTGGATGTCGCAGCAAAAATTGATGCGGCGATCAAAGAAGCGTTGGACGAACTCGAACCGCACCCGGAACGACGCGACGCATTTCTGCGTTTGCTCGCGTTCGTTCGTGCGCAGACCAGATTGCTCAAGCCGACACCGGGCAAAGGCAGTGTCGGCTGGTGTGCCCCGGTGTTCCTCATTAACCGGCTAAAAAACCTCGCCTCACGCCAGGGACTGTGGCTGCGTCCGGTCGAAACATGGTGTGCGCAACGCGGCAGTCTCAGGGAGGAGTTTCGCTCGCTGGCGCGACACTTGTTGGCGCTCTACCCAATACCGGGATTCATGGATTCGGTCTGGGATTTGCCCGCGGGAGCGGAAGCTTTCCGGCAACAGGCGTGGTTCATTCGCCTCGGGCGTGGAGCCAAACTGCGTTCGCTCAATCTTCCCATCGTGCTCACTCGGAACATGGAACATCACGCCCGGCGCGCACCGGAACATTACACCGTGATCGAAGCGTTACGATATGGCGAGACACGAGGACTGGGAGGCAGCCACAAACTGTCGTGCGAAGTCGTCGCTTCGCGGCTTGGCCGAGATGCCGCGAATGCACCCTTCTGGCGAACGGTCTTGAGATTCGTGGTAGCGCATCCCGAGATTCCGCTCAGCTACATGTCACCCATTCTCGATTTCATTCAGTCGATCAAGTTCGCGGGAGAAGAAGTATTGAGCGCGAACGGCGTTGAGGCACGTGCAGCCTCCTGGCCGGAATTTACGATGGAAGGACGAACGCTGAACTCGCTGCTGCGCCTCGTTCGCTCATGGAACCCGGACTTCGACTGTGAAAACAGCGCAGGGATTTCTTGGGAGCATTCGGGCATCAACGCCTTTCGTTATCTGGAGAAGAATGCTCCAAAGCCAGAACTTGATTGGTCCGTTGTCGAACTTCTGAACAGCAGTGCCTTGCATGCAGAGGGCCGAGCGATGTGCCACTGCGTTGCCAGGTATGCGGAGAAATGTCGCAGACGAGAGAGCACGATCTGGTCGCTTCGCTTGCGTGTGGGCGGCGTGGAAAAGCGGATAACGACCATTGAACTGGACCCGCGCTGCCGGACGATCGTTCAGCTTCGCGGCAAGTGGAACCGCACGCCCAGCCGTCACTCGGAATGTATCATCCGGCGTTGGGCAAAATACGCCGGGATTCGATACATTGACGAAGCCTAAACGCTGCGACGAATGGGAACTCATCTTTTCTTCAGCCGAACTCGCACCAGCATATCATTGAACGCCTTGCGCGTCTCGCTCGGCAGTTCGGGAAGCTGGCTCGCATCGTGCGCTGCCTGCAACTCAAAGGGCATGGTTATTTTCAGAAGCACACAAGGAGACTTGTGAACGTCAGTCGAGTACCCTAGAGTCACAGTCGATGTATTTTTCCCCCAGCTATCGGTTATTCGCCGCAGTCTTGATCTTCGGGCTCGTTGCGCACCTGTTCGGGCGCGACGCGAAAGGCCATGTGGAACTGGCACCAGCGGTATTGGCTTGGCGGACTGCAGAGTTCCGCAGCTTGACCAATAGTTCGCCGGAAAAATTAGCGGTTGCAGTGCAAATATTGCGCGAAGCAGGAAACCAAGGTGATCCTTCGGCGCTGCTAAATCTTGCTGTGCTGTATGAACTTGGGATTGGGTTCAAAGCGAACAAGCTGGAAGCCGTTAAGTTCACACGTCAGGCCGCGGAGATGGGATTTGCGCCCGCTCAAACCCAATTTGGCCTATATTTCAACGATGCCCTGGGTGTTGAGCGGGACGCGAGGAAGGCATTTCATTGGTGGGAGAAGGCTGCGGTCCAGGGTTACGGCCCGGCGGAGTACCTCATGGGTTATTGTTTCGTCTATGGAGAAGGTGTGCAGACCAATTTCACGACGGCCAATGAATGGTTTCGGAAAGCAGTCGATCACAACGTACCCGCGGCCATGCACAGTCTTGCTGTCTCTTACACTCACGGGCGGGCGGTGCAGACAAACCGCGATGAGGCTATGCGGCTATTACGACGAGCCGCAGAGATGGGAAATTATCGTTCTGCGCTGGCGCTTGGCTCGATGCTCATCGAGTCGGGTAAACCAGAAAGAATAGCTGATGGCCTTCAATTTGTACGTTCGGCGGCGGAGCACAGCGATACCTGGGCACAGCGTTATTTGGCCGAATTGTTGGTGAGTGGGAAAGTTGCCCCACGGGATGTCGAGCAAGCGCTGGATTGGATACGTAAAGCGACGGGACGTGGTGATGACGAAGCCGACGTCAAACTGGCCCAGTGGTATTTGGACGGCACAGCCGGCAGACGCGACAGCCAGGCTGCGATGCTTCTGGCCGAACCGTGGGCCAAGGAGGGCCACGCTGACGCGCAAAATCTTCTCGGAATGATCTACTGCGAGGGCATCGGCGTAGCGACGAATTTCGACGCGGCATTGCACTGGTTCCGGTTGTCGGCGAATCAGGATAACGATGCTGGCTTGGTAAATCTCGCTCGGATGTATCGCAAAGGCTGGGGCGTGGCAAAGGACCTTGAGACGGCGCTACAGTACGCGACGAAGGCGGCGCAACTCGGATCGCCGCATGCGCAATTCGTGACCGGTGTGGCAATGCTTTACGGGCATGGTACCGCACCGGATTTTTCTGAGGCCGTCAAGTGGTTCACGCTGGCCGCATCGCAAGGTGAAACAACCTCGATTGGGGTTCTGGATGAATGGCTTTATGCCAATCGATTGAAAACGGCGCAAAAGGCGGACGCGATCAAAGCACTGAAAGTCCTCGCGGATGGCGGTTCGCTCGAGTCCTCGGCGATTATCGGCAGGCTCTATTATGACGGCACTATTAAACCGGGCAGTCGCCCGCTAGCGTATCAATATCTCTCTCGGGCGGCGACAAACGGAATTCCCTCTGCCGCCACGCACATTGGCTTGGCCATGCTCAATCCAGAATTAGGTCCGCCGCAGACTAACGAGGGATGGGCGTGGATCGAATACGCCGCTGAACGGGAAGACATGCTCGCCGAGGCGCGCCTAGCCTCGCGATATCTGAACGCGCCGCCGGTTCGACGCGATGTCGCCGCCGGCACGAACTGGTTGTGGATTGGCGTTCAGAAGGGTCATCCAAACTGTATGTACTACCTTGCTGACCTGTTGTTCGAAGGCAAAGCCATCGCGAAAGACACACCGGCGGGCTGGAAATGGATGAAACGCGCTGCCGAACTGGGGCACGCCCCAGCGCAAGCCAGAATTGCTGAGCAGGCCTTTGCGGATCCACCAACCGAGTCAATTGCAACCGCACTGCAGTATTACGAATCGGCTGCTGACCAGAACTGGCCACCGGCGGTGGCTTCACTCGGATACATTTACCTGAATGGAAAACATGCACCGGTTGATGAAAAGAAAGGCTGGGCCTTGCTGGTTCGTGCCGCGCTGATGGAGGAACCGCGAGCATGTCGCAGTTGGGGATTGGCACTGGTGCAGGGCACTCGGGGCGTCACCAACGCGGTTGCAGGCGCTGCGCAACTCCGGTCCTCCGCAAAGCAAGGACTGCCTTTGGGCCAAAATGATTATGGTTACCTGTTGTCACGCGGCGACGGCGGACGACGCGACATTGTCGAGGCGTGGAAATGGTATGAATTGGCCGCCGCTGGTAAGATCCAAAAGGCAATCGTGAACATGAAGACGTTGCGCCCCGAACTGACTCCAGAACAAATCAAGCAAGCTCAGCAGGAAGCGGCTGCGTTCAAGCGTGTCAATCGAAGTATTCACGGCTACATGTTCGTCCCGAAGAATGTCGCGATGCCATAGAAGCAAACCGGAAACGGCGAGATTGCGATGCGGCGCCGAGTGGGAAGGGTGACACAGAGCAAGCAACGCTTGCGAACGCGCCGCCCGCGCTCAGGATTAACCTAGCTCCTGCATCAACTCCTTAACCGAACTCGCACCAGCAAATCATTGAGCGCCTTGCGCGTCCCATCACTCGGCAGTTCGGGAAGCTGGCTGGCGTCATGCCCGGCCTGCAATTCGACCCGCAGGCGCTCGTATTCGCGCTGGTGAAAGGCCACGTCGGCGTCTTCGAGAGTCGTGTTCTCGCCGGATTGTTTGCGGGCGATGAGGTCGGCGCGCGTTCCTGGTTGCACCTAAGCTTGGAAATCGCCAAGCGAACTGGCGCTGAGAAGGAATGGAAGCTCCGCGCGCTAGACGAAAAAGATCTGGAACTCCTTTGGGTGGAAATAAAAATCGCCTGATTAAGTGAAACCAGCGCTTGCCAGACCTCTTCAAAAGAAGAGTTGTCAGGTCGTGACGCCAGAGGAACGCGCCAGAGCAGCGAAGCGGAATTCCTCATTAAGAATTCTTCATTCATCAATTTCTGCTGGTCCCCCTGTTTTCGCGCCCGTATTCGTCTGTTGATGAATCTCCGACTACTTTGTCTGGCTTGCGTGCTTGCATTATTTCCAGGGTCTATTCTTTCCGCGGCGGAAGGGGCAAGCAAAGGTGAAGCTGAGCACGTCGTTCTCGTCGTTTGGGACGGCATGCGACCGGACTTTGTCGCTCCGCAGTTCTGCCCGACACTGTATTCCCTCGCGACTAACGGCGTGTTTTTCCGCAACCATCATCCCGCCTACATCAGTTCCACAGAAGTGAATGGCGCGGCTCTTGCCACCGGCGCGAACCCGGGCCGGAACGGCGTACTGGCCAATACCGAATACGATCCCGAATTCAGCGTGCTGGGTTCTTACGCCACGGAGGGAATCGAGGCCATTCGCCGCGGTGACTTGATGACTGGCGGCCACTACATTCTTTCCCCGACCGTGGCCGAGATTCTTCATGGAGCGGGGATTTCCACCATCGTCGCGGGCAGCAAGCCCGTGGCCCTGTTCCACGATCGTTCGGCGAACAAGAGAACCGCCGCCGCCAAGGAATCCATTACCTTGTATGAAGGCAAAACTGTTCCGCGGGCCGCCGGCGAAGGTCTGCCCAAAGTGAACGACGACAAACGTTTTCCCACGAACATCACTCATCCAAACACGGCCCAGGACAATTGGACCACGCGGTCGCTCATTCACTCTTTCTGGAAAAAGGGAGTCCCCAAATACACTCTGCTCTGGCTGAGCGACCCGGATAAATCCCAACACGAAACCGGTGTCGGTTCCTCGACTGCGCTCGCCGGAATTGAATCCAGCGACAAAAATCTCGCCGAAGTCATCAAGGCATTGAAGGAAAAAGGCGTTTGGGAAAAGACCGATCTTATGCTCGTGTCCGATCATGGATTTTCCACTATTCATCGCACACCGGAGGTGTCGGCCATTTTGAGAAAAGGCGGTTTCAACGCGCACAGCAAATTTGTCGATCCGGAGCCTGGCGATGTTATGGTCGTGGGCCTCGGCGGAAGTGCATTGTTCTATGTAGTCAATCGGGACGAAGCGGTCATCCGCCGTCTCGTGGACTTTCTGCAAACGACGGACTTCGCGGGCGTCATTTTCTCCCGCCTGCCCGCTGAAGGAACATTCCCTCTTGAGTCCATTGGCTACACCACCACCAATGGTGCGCCTGACATCCTTATTTCCTTGCGCTGGAGCGCTGAGACAAACACCCACGGCGCCCCCGGGCTGATGCAGACGGTGGGAGGCACGGTCGGCAAAGGCTCCCACGCATCGCTCAGTCGCTTTGACATGAACAACACGCTCGTGGCCACCGGCCCCGACTTCAAAAAAGGTCTAATCAACGACATGCCCACCGGCAACGTGGACGTGGCGCCGACGATCCTTTGGCTCCTCGGCGTGAAGCCCCCGGCGAGCATGGATGGACGCGTTCTCCATGAAGCGCTGGCCCGCTCCTCGGTGAAACCTCCCAAGGCGCAAACCAAAACCATCGAAGCGTCGCGCGAAATTGGCCTCTTCCGTTGGCAGCAATATCTTAGATTCAGCACCATAGGCACCACGCGGTATTTCGACGAAGGCAATGGGCGGGTGAGCCGCCGTTAGGCCACCCTTGATCTTATCTGCCTCGGCGCTGTGGCACTTGTAGCAATGCTCGATGAAGACTGGCCGGATTTTGTTCTCAAAGAAGTCAACGTCAGCGAGCCTATCCGCCGCCCCCGCACTGGAAGCACCGAATCCCAACAGAGCGCAAGTCAGCACAACTGTCGCCAGCAATGGATTCAATCGGCGAAACACGCCGGTCAAAATAAAACTCGCGCCGCCGCGGCGCAACTCATTGAGCAAGTGTGCTGAAATCGAATTAGCGTTCTGGCTCGGGAGTGGCGTCCGAGCGAAGACCAAGTTCCGCGATTTTCTCACGCATCTTGAGCCGGGTGATGCCCAACCAGCGCGCGGCCTTGGCCTGGTTTCCGCCGGCGCGTTCGATGGTTTGCCGGAACAACTCCGGCTCCAACTCGGCGATCATTTGCCAATATACGTCCTTCACTTCGCCGCGTTCTGCGCGGGACAGCAGTTCGGCAATGTAAGCGCCATGGTGTGGACTTCCCGCCGGCGCCGACACTCGTCCTTTGGCAAGCACTTGCTTCACGTGATCGCTGCTGATGGCGAAGGGGCGGGCCGCGAGCATGGATTGGCGCACGACGTTTTCCAGCTCGCGAACGTTCCCCGGCCATGCCTGGCTTTGCAGCAACGTAATCGCCTCCGCCTGAATCGAAGGATGGTCGATGCCAAGTTCCGTCGCGTAGCGGCCGATGAAGTAACGCACGAGTTCCGGAATATCTTCCGTGCGCTCGTTGAGCGGTGGCAAATGGATCGTCACCACGCTGATGCGAAAGAAAAGGTCCTCGCGAAAGTCCTTTTCCTGAATCGCTGCTTCCAAGTCGCGATGCGTGGCCGCGAGCACGCGCACATCCACTGGAATGTTTTGGTTCCCGCCAACGCGCTGGATGTAACGCTCTTGCAGCACACGCAAGAGTTTCGCCTGCGTGTCGATGGGCAGGTCGCCAATTTCATCGAGGAAAAGAGTTCCGCCGTTGGCTTGTTCGAATCGCCCGAGGCGGCGGCTTTGCGCTCCCGTGAACGCGCCGCGCTCGTGCCCAAAGAGTTCGCTTTCGATGAGTGTTTGCGGGATGGCCGCACAGTTTACAGCGATGAAAGGTTTGTGCGCGCGATCGCTGTGCTGATAAATCGCCCGTGCGATCAATTCCTTGCCCGTGCCGGTGGCACCGCGGATCAAGACGGTGACCGGCGTGGCTGCGACCCGGCCAATATCCTTGTAAACCGTTTGCATGGCGCGGCTGTTGCCGATGATAGCGAAACCGCTGGTACGCGCTTCGCCGAGCTCGACCGGCTCCGACATGAGCCGCGAACTCAGGACTGAGGACGCGACGATCTCCAGCAATTCATCCGGCTCGAAAGGCTTGGTGAGGTATTCGCACGCGCCGAACTTGGTGGCTTCAATGGCGGTGGCGGTGGTGCCGTGCGCCGTCATTAGTACGATGGGCAGCTTGGGTTTCGCGGCGTGCAGTTGCGCCACCAGTTCGAGTCCGCTCAGGCCCGGCAGTTTGAAATCCGTGAGCACGAGGTCATAGCCTTGCGCCCGAGCGCGCGCCAGTCCGTCGTCACCGCGCGGCACGAGATCGACCTCATAGTCTTCTGCGCGCAAAACCTTTTGCAGAGCGGGACCGGTGCTCGCGTCATCTTCAATCAGGAGAATGCGTGCTCTCATCGAGTGGTTGCCGTGGCAACACGATGGTGAAGTTCGTGCCGCGATTGAGTTGCGTCGAGTATTGGATCAGCCCGCCGTGCTTCTCGACGATCCGTGCGGCGATGGAGAGACCAAGACCAGTGCCGCTTTCCTTCGTGGAAAAAAACGGATCAAAAATGCGGCGCTCAACCTCGGTGGGGATGCCTTTGCCCGTGTCGTTGATCTCGATGAGCACGACTGGCTGGGAACGGCGGGCAAGAGTGGCCGCGCCAGCGCTCGCTCGCAGCGTGACGGAGCCTTGCTGGCCAATGCTGTCCGCGGCGTTCTGAATCAAATTGATCAGCACCTGTTCGATCTGCTGGCGATCGATGCGCAACGGAAGATTTTCCGGCGCTTCAACCTGGAGCTGAATGTCGCGCTTGCGTAATGAATCGCTGAGCAGGCGCTGCACATCGACCAGCATTTCCGCCACTGAAACATCAACCAACTCAGGCTCCGACGGGCGCGCGAATTGGAGCGTGTCTTTCACGATGCGCTCCAGGCGATTGATTTCGCTGTTGATGATGGCGAGATCTTCATTGTCGAGCGCGGCCGCGGGAAGACTCTTCTTCAAGCTGAAGAGCCGCATCTTGATCGCGGTCAGTGGATTGCGGATTTCATGCGCGACGCCGGCGGCGAGCACGCCGAGCGACGCGAGCTTCTCCTGCCGTTCGATGACCGCCTGGCTTTGACCCAACTGCATTCGTAGCGGCGAAACGAAGGCGCGATAAATGAGCGCCGTGAGCAGCGCGATGAAGGCGAGCAACACCAACACTGAGGTCCACAACAACTGTTGCAATGACGCCAGCGTGCGCCGGGACGTCGCCAGGAATTCGGTCCAGGCCGCATTCTGTGCAATCACCAGTTCTTCCGCCCTCCGTTTCAACAGATCTGACTTTTCGGTAATCATCTGTTGGATCTGACTGGCCGTATCGCGACGGACGCCACGAACAGGCTGCTCGATTAATTCCGCCGTCTCGCTGAGATAGTGTTCATAGGCGGCCTTGAACTGTTCGATGACTTTCCGTTCATTGGCTGTGGTGAGGCGCGGGATGGTGGTAGCAATTCGCGTTGTCAGTTCACGACTGACCTGGCGGAATGCGTCTCGCTCCGTGGCACCGCCGGACAATTGGTAGCGCAACAGCGCGGCGTTGAGACGCACGACCGATTCACGCGCGTGCAGTCCCAGCAAGAATCTTTCGGATTCGATCGCGGCGAACTCTTCCTTGAGTTGCTCCATCCGGCTCCACGTTCGCTCCTTGATCCAGACGACAGAGAGAAGCGCCACCAGTACGGCCGCCGCAAATCCCAGAACGCGCCACGCGAGGCTGCCGCGCCGCGTGGAACTGATTGAACCACGGCTGGAATAAATTGTTTCGCTCATCTTATCGGCCCTTGCTGCGTGTTGTTCCGATTCCGCTGAAATCTCGAAGCATTTCGCCAAACCACCCGACTGGCATATGAGCGGCTAAACACATTGCACATGCAAAAGCCAGAACCGTGCTCAACTACAGTGACACACATCACGAGAATACGACTCTGGCCATTTCCTCCCAACCGGGGCAGGGACGCCAATCTATTTCTTGGCGGCGAGCGGTTGAGCAGGGCGCTGCACGTGCGTGTTCCGAAAACCCCAGCGAGCACACCATGCCTGAGGAACCAATACCGCCTGTGAAGCGCGATCGTCCACGGAGCTACGAACCCGTGCCGATGCCTTTGTCGGTGCGATGGCGGGAATTTCGCGTTACGTTGCTGCCGGTCACCATCTTTATCCTGTCCACGACTGGAGCGTATTGGCTCTGGCAACAGACCGCGACCGCCACAGGCGTGGCTGGCATGAGCGAAGGGCTGCGGTCTGTCGTGGCGAGTCCGCGCGCCGCGATTGTTCAGCGCGTATTAGTGCGGCCATTTCAGATGGTGAACGCAGGCGATCCCGTTGTGGTTATCCTGCCTGTCGATCCCAACGCCGAACTTGGACTGCTCCAGGCCGAGTTGGACATTGCACGGCTGGCCCTTCAGCCATCGATTGCTGAAGACAACGCCATGAACTTTGAACAGATCCGTGTCGATCTGTTGCAGACGAAAGCCGAACTCGCGATGGCGAAGGTGAACGTGGAACGCCTGGAGAATCAGGTGCGCCGCAATGCTCCGCTGTTCGCGGAGAAACTTGTTTCCGAGGACATCTACGACTTGAGCTTGAAAACACGTGACATGTTTTTGGCCGAGGTGTTCGAGAAGAGCAACGCCGTCGTTCACATCGAGAAACGGCTTGAAGAATTGCAAAGCCTCGGCCTTCCACAGACGCTGACTACGAACTCAGGCATCAACGTCACGCTCAACCATCTGCGTTCGCTCCGGGCGCAGATCGCCACCAACTGGACACCGATCGTTTTGACCGCGCCCATCGCCGGAATGGTCAGCAGCGTCACCCATCAGGCTGGTGAAACGGCGATTGAGGGCGAGCCGTTGGTCGGCATCAACTCTTTCATCTCCGAGCGCGTCGTCGGTTATCTGCGTCAGCCTTATTCCATTGAACCGGAAATCGGAATGGAAGTGGTGTTGGTCACCCGCGAACGCAAGCCGCGCCGTTTCGTGAGCGCGATCACTCAGGTGGGTGCACAGACTGAAATAATCACCAATGCGCTGGCTTTCATCCGGATGGGAGCGCTCGTCGATTCAGGGCTTCCCATCGCGGTTGGTATTCCGCCCGGCATTCAAATCCGTCCTGGAGAGATTCTCGATCTCTCATTCCGAAGAGCTCGTGCTAACGACGGCGGCATGCCTGGAGAACCGCTGCCGTCGTCTTTTTCGCGCGAGCAACACGCAACCACAAAATGAAAACAATTACTTTGATCACCAGCGTGTCGGCATTGGCCATGTTGCTGGGGTGCCGGGCACCGGCGGAACCCGTCGGCGAAAGCTATTGTGGCATGTGCGACGCGTCGGCCGTCATTGCGCTCAATGACGATCTGTTCGTTATCGCCGATGACGAGGACACGATCATGCGCGTGTACTCACGCGCGAAGGGCGGCGCCGCTGTGTTCCGCACGAACCTCTCTGCGTTTCTCGGTTTTGGTCCGACGGATGAAGCAGACATCGAGGGCGGAGCGCGCATCGGCGATCACTTTTATTGGATCACTTCGCACGGCAACAATCGCAAAGGCCGCGAGCAGGAGAGTCGTCAGCGCTTGTTCGCTGTTGTAGTTAACCAAACTAACGGTGCCGTCAGCATTACCGCCTCGGGCCGCCCGTACGCCCGGCTGCTGGACGACCTGCTAAGTGAACCCAGACTCACACGGTTTAATCTCAAAGCGTCCATCGGTTTGCCGCCGAAAACTCCAGGCGCGTTGAACATTGAAGGTCTCACCGCCACGCCCGAAGGCCATTTGCTGATCGGTTTTCGTAATCCGATTCCACGCGACGGCGCATTGATCGTGCCGTTGCTCAATCCAGCGGAAGTGATCCAAGGACAGAAGGCCCGTCTGGGTGAGCCGCGTCAGATTAGCCTCGGCGGATATGGAATTCGCAGCATGGAACGTTGGGGTGATGGCTATCTAATCATCGCAGGTTCCGCGGATGGCAAAGGCAAGTCGCGGCTCTACGAATGGAGCGGCGGCACGGAACAGCCACGCCTCATTCCTGGTGTCGATTTCGAAGGAATCAACCCAGAGGCCATTTCCGTTGGGACTCGTCATGGCCTTGAGGAGGTGTTCGTCGTGAGCGACGACGGCACGAGGAAGATCGACGGCTTGGAGTGCAAAAAGCTCAAAGACCCGATGAAGAAGACCTTTCGCGCCATGGGTGTTTCTCTGACGCCTCAAATGGCCAGGCACTGAACCACAACTCCAAAAAACTATGAACCAAATGTGGGACTCATTTTCTCAAAGCATGGCTTCCGGAGACTTCGGAATAGCGCCGACAAATTTCCCGGCGCTGGCGCTCGGACTCTTGATGGCGTTTTCCATCGGCCACGTTGTGTCGTGGGTTTATATGCTCACTCATGCCGGCCTCTCGTATTCGCGCTCGTTCGTAAACGCTCTCATCCTCATGCCGACCATCGTGGCGCTGGTGATGAACGTTCTTTCGAACAATCTCATTATGGCGTTCGGGATGATGGCTGTATTTGCCGTCGTCCGTTTCCGCAACATTCTGCGCGACACACTCGACACGGTTTATGTGCTCACGGTGATCGTCCTCGGCATGGCCTGCGGTTCGCAAAAATTCACCACGGCGATCGCCGGTTGCGCCTTGATTGTCGGAACGATGCTTTACCTCTGGATGGCGATGTATGGGAGCCGGCATCGCTATGACCTGATCGTGAATCTGCATTGGGCGCGTCCGCTGGTGGACCTGCCGGACCTGGCCCGAACCTTGGGCCGCCACAGCCGTCGTGCGTTGTGCGCCAGTCAGCGTTCGCACGAAGGCTACGAAGGCACCGACCTGTCCTATCGATTGCTGCTGCGCAATCCGCAACGCGTGGAAGACCTCCTGGTTGAGTTACGCGAAATCGAAGGCGTGTCCCGTGTGTCGAGCATGCAAGCTGAGGATGAATCGGAATTGTGAGCGTGCAAATCCATCGTGTGCCTCGTCAAAACTGATGAAAGCGTTGGCGAGATCTTTATCGGCTTGGACGGCGTGGTCTTTCTCCGCCGGCGCAGTTGTCATCTCAACCACTCTCGCAGCGCCCGTGTTGGTTGCATCCGCCAGCGATGGCTCTGATCTGCGGAACGCTTTGCGAAAAGCTTTGGAGGGCGGCACGAATGCGCCATTCCCGTCCGCGAGTGAAATCCGGGACGCGCCAGTAAAGTCAGTATCACCGACAGCTCCGACTTCCGCGCCAATTCCGGCTGCGCCAAATCAGTTGAACGTTCGGCGAATTTCCCTGGACGAGTGCATCGCAACCGCTTTGGTCAACAATCGCGATCTCCAAGCTGAGCGTTTCAATCCCGTTATTGCACGCGCAACACTGAGCAGTTCTTACGGCTACTACGATCCGGTATTTCTCAGCGACGTACGGCGTGAAAAGGATGCGGACACGGGCGGTTTCGATCCCGCGAATTTCAGCGCCGACGCGGTTTACGAAGCCGAATCCACCATTGGGAATGGCAGTATCGCCGGAATTCTGCCGAGCGGCATGAGTTACAACTTGTATGCCAATTACGCCAACAGCACCGGCACTCGCAATAGCCTGGACTTTGATTCTTACAAGGTTTTTACAGGTGTGACAGCGCAGCAACCGCTCTTGCGAAACCTTTGGATCGATCAAGGCCGGCTTGCCATCAGGATCAACAAGCGTCAGGTAAAGTTCACGGAAATGGGAGTGCGGTTCATCGCCATGGATGTGATCAATCGCGTGGAACAGGCGTACTTTGAACTGGCTTACGCTCACGAGTCGCAACGGGTTCAGCAGGAGATCATCGAAATACGCCAGAAGTTATTCAATGGTGTTCGTCGTCAAGTAGAGCAGGGGGTAATGGCTTTGCCCGATCAGCAACTCGCACAGGCCCAATTGGCCGTGGCGCGAGTGGGATTGAACGCCTTTCAAACGAGCATTGCTCTGGCGGAGAACGCCTTGCGAACCGAGATGGGCGACAGCTTTACCAACCAGTTGCACACCCGCTGGATGCCCTTGGATTTCATGTTGTTGATGCCAACTGACTACGATCTCAGTGAAAGTTGGCAGCGTGGCGTCATCGGCCGTCCCGACCTAGCGCAACTGCGCGAGGATGTCGAAAAAGCCAAACTCGATCTGAGCTATCGCCGCAATCAATTGTTTCCATCGCTCGACGTCACCGCGGGTTATGGAAGACGTGGTGCGAGCACCGTGCAGGATGTTCCGCCATTTACCCCTGAGGCTTCGATTGATGAGGCGCTCGGTCAGATACGTCGCGGCGATGCGCCGCGGAAATCCCTGGGTCTCATCTTGACCTTCCCGCTCAGCATGAAAGCCGAGCGCGGAAATTACAAAATGAGCAAGAATCTCAAAGCGCAGGCGGAAGTGCGAGTGAAGCAGAAGGAGGAATTGGTATTGCGCGAGATTTCGGACGCTTTCTACACCGCGCGCACGAGCTTCGATCGGGCGAAAGCCGCACGAGAGGCGTCCGCCTTCTCACGCAGTGCGCTAGAAGCCGAGGAAAAGCGATTGACCGGCGGCACCAGCAGCATCTTTTTTGTGCTTCAACTGCAAAATGATTTAGTGAGCAGCCAGTTGTTGGAGGTGCGCGCCCGTGCTGATTACAACAAAGCTCTTGCATATTGGCGATGGGCTGAAGGCGCCTCGCTGACCCATCGACGTATCGATATGGAAATTCGGTAGCGAATGCTCACGCTGAAGGAGGAGATCAATATGAACAGTCTATTTTTCGTGATAGTGGCGCTTTTCAGCGCCATTGCGCATGCAGACGCGGCGCCAGTCGTCGTTCCACCGCCGGTAGTCGTCGCCCCAGGCGTGCTTCTTGTGGGGCGAATTCAGAGCACGAACATCAACGAGAGTTCCGGCCTTCTTCCAGCACACCGCGATCGGGGCGCATATTGGACGCACAATGACGGAGACAACTCACTTTTCGGGATCACGGCTTTCGGTCACACCCTGGGCAAGTGGAGCATCGGCGGACCGTTGTTGCATGATTGGGAGGACATTGCATGGACACCGGGCCGGATCTACATCGCTGACACGGGCAACAACGAGCTTCTGCGCACGAATGTCTTCGTGTACGCCGCTCCGGAACCGAGTGCGGCGTTCTCCGGATCGTTGCCGCTAAAAGGCGTGTGGGAGTTGAGCTATCCGAACCATCAGCCGTTCGATGCCGAGAGTCTCCTGGTGGTCCGACAACTCGGTTATGTCATCGCCAAGGATCGCGTGGACGGCGCTGTGCGTGTATATCGCTTTCCGTTCGGAAGGAAGCGCAAGGTGGAGCTGCAACCGCAATGTGAATTGGAAGTGTCGGCGTCCGTGGCCGGCGCGGACTTGACGCCGGACAATCAAAAGCTGGCGGTCATCACCGACGACGGCGCTTACCTTTTCGCGGTAGCATCCGGCATTCCTGAAAGCGGCAGGCTGCAGCCGATGCTTTTTGTTCCGTTCAGGTTCGAGAATATGGAGGCGTGCTGTTTCACGGCGGAGGGACTTTTGGTCACCGCGGAAACCGGCGAGATCATTTTGTTCACCCACGATCAGTTCAAAGCGGTAATCAAGAAGCGGCGCTGATTGCCGAGCAACGGCGGGAGAATGCTGGCAAATGAAAAAAGGCCCGCGCCGCTATCCGCACACAGGAGTTATCGATGGCGCTGGTCCAGAAGCTTTTTCAGATCGAGCGCAACAGGATCGTGAGGATCGAGGAGCAAGGCTTCATTCACGTGGTTCCGACAACTCGCGAGATCGCCCAATTCACCGTACATCACCGCGAGATTGCCGTGTGCGCGAGTGTGATTTGGATTCAGACGAAGCACCGTTTCAAATCCCGTGACGGCTTCGACGGTGCGATTCATCATTCGCAATGTCACCGCGCGATAATAATGCGCCTGATCGGACTGAGGGTGGGCACGAATTGCAACTTCGAAACGAGCCAGCGCAGCCGGCAATCGTTCCTCTCGCATCATCAACTTCCCTGCGTCAATATTTGCCTGAAGGTCATTGGGGTCTTGTGAAAGTGTGAGTTCGGCCAGCTCCTTCAACGCTCGCGCGTTCTGGGCATCTTGTGCGCGCTCCAGTGCCGCGCGTTGCGCTGGATCTCTCGGAACAGTTTGTAACCACAGTTCAGCCATCTCATTCGTTGTGGCTGGGCCGTAACGAATTGGCACCGGCGGATTGTTCGGATTGCGTGGATTGTCAGCGCTGTTGTCGTAGGTGTAACGCATTCGAACGGTCGTGCCCTTGGGCAGGAAGAGCGGCGTGTTGTATTCGTAATCGCCCTGCCAATTGAAATTCCAAAGGGGGATATTGATCAGCGGCACCACGATTCCATTCGGCTGGAGAGCATCCGCTTCAACCTTCGCTGCGAGAAAATGGGCGTGCGGCAGGATACGCAAAACATCAATATCGCAGGGAAGAACCATCGCCTGCTGGACGAGATATCTTTTCGCGCCGGCCGGGATGTTGAACTTGTATGAGACAAGCTGGATCTTGAATGGCGTCTTTGTCGGTGCTTCGTCGGTGAAATAGAGACCGAGGCGTGGTTTAACTTCTTCGGCTTTGCCGGTGGGTTGTAGGTGTAGTTGAAAGACGAAGTTGTTGTTCTTTGGCAAGAGCCACCAGCAGCCATCAGGGGACGTGGCTGGCATCTTGCCGGGCTGCCACGAAAGCAATTGGCCTTCGGGCATTTGTGCGGAATCGTTTCCATGAAGGCCAGGAAAGCCCGGTGCTCCATCTTTGCCGTCTAGCGATCGGCTGCCGCCGGTCTTGTCCACCTTGATGAAGGCATGATGAACTGCGCGAGTCCCAGGCTGGAACTCCACCGCCTTCACAAAGCGGTCGCGAGGCATCGGACAAGGCACAACGAGGTTGCGATATTCATCAACGCCCGAGGCAGCAAGCGAATAAGCCTTGGGAGGTTCAAGGATCAAATCTGGTTGGCCAAGTTGCCAGCCTGCGGGCCACTTGGGCATCGCGGGAAGCGCTTCCGTTCCTTCGTGCGCGCCTTCCTCCACCCATTGTTGCAACAGTGCCATCTCTTCCGAAGTGAGACTGCGCTCATGTTTTAATCGTCCGTCGCGCACTGGCATCCAGGGCGGCATAGAACCACGCCCTGTCACTTCCATGATTTGCTTTGCGCGTTTCTTTGCGTCGTCATAGGTCAGCAGCGGGAAGGGAGCGGACTCGCCGGGCCGATGACAATTCGCGCACTTCTCCCAAAGCAACGGCGCGATGTGCGCGTTGAATGTGATTTCGCGAATTGGAATCTGTGTACCATTCGAGGGGTTCGTCTCGGCACGCTGCTTCGGCTTACAGCTCACGACAGCCAATGCCGAAATGAGAAGAGGAAAAACCCAAAGCGCGACGCGTTCAGAGAACTTTACGCAGGCCAGCCACTTAATAAATCTGGAGATCAAGGGGCGGCACGGTTCCCTGTGCGCAAGGGCTTGTCAAATTCTTGGTGAGTGCGACAAGATTTTGAACCGAAGAGAAAAAGCCGCCCCGGCGAACGTGCAACGCTGCGCCGGAACGGCTCACTCATGGACTCTGTGAACAGGTGGGTAAACGTGCTATCGGTGAACTCGAAGACGGCTTGAACTTTTGTCGCCACACAGGATGAATTGCTCCGCGAGTTGAAGTGCAGTGCGCCCGAGCTTTGGCGGAAGGGCTTTTCCTGATACCAAAAACGGGCGCGTCTAAACTTGGCATCCGTTGCGACTCATCCTTTCCGATGCGACCATTCCAAACTTTTATGAAATCATTGCAGGTAGTTTTTTTAGCGATGTTTGCAACTTCTCTCCTTGCCGCTGAACCGATTGAAGTTGCGCCAGGCGTTATGTTGCTCGGCAGTTTTCAGAATCCCGACATCATCGAAAGCTCCGGCGTAGATTCGAGCCGCCGGCTTCGTGGCGCCTATTGGACTCACAATGACGGTGGTTCACCTTCTCTGTATAGCTTTTCCTCGAACGGAACCTCGCTCGGTGAATGGAGTATTCCCAACTTAGAGGTGCGCGACGTGGAAGACCTTGCCTGCCAGGGTGGTCGACTTTATCTCGCTGACATCGGGAACAATCATGGAAATCCGGGTGATATTTATTTGGTGGCTGAGCCAAACCCGCGCAAGTCCGGGATCTTGCGGGTCGTTAAGCACGTCGAACTGAATTATCCTGGTAACCCCTTCGATGCAGAAAGCTTTTTCCTCTCTCGTGGTTACGGCTACATCATCGAAAAGGAATCCGGCAACGCGCATGTTCATCGGTTTAAGTTTGCGGGCAGAACCGCGGGCCGTCTTGACGAGCAGTGTTCGCTTAACACCGACTCTCCCGTAACAGGAGCAGACATTACCACCGACAACAAACGATTGGCTGTAATCACCAGTGTCGGCGCCTATTTGTT
The DNA here is from genome assembly GCA_035489355.1 of Candidatus Limnocylindria bacterium. GTDB lineage: Bacteria > Verrucomicrobiota > Verrucomicrobiia > Limisphaerales > SIBH01 > JANNGC01. The sequence continues at coordinate 191 of DATHKK010000379.1, read as the reverse complement.
CCCTCTCCCAAGAAAAGTGCCGACTGAGGGTACGTTGGAACCTGTCCTCTTCGTTCCTTACCCGCTGGAGAGCATGGAGGGATGCACTTTCACACCGGAGGGGTTACTCGTCACAGCAGAAACCGGTCAAATTCTCTTATTCACTGACCCTTTATTCCGGGGTCGTTAGAAAGTCGTGGTCCGTAGCGCCC
>DATHKK010000378.1:0-7671 GCA_035489355.1 Candidatus Limnocylindria bacterium | reverse complement strand
CACTGAGATGGTCGAGTGGTGAGCCGCCTTCCTGGAAGGAACGCTTGCCAGTCGCAGAAAACTCCAGCATGTCCTGCTTCACGCGGTCGCTTACGTAAATCTCGCCCCGCATGATGTATTCGATGGCCGCGAAGATTTTCTCACTCGGCTCTTTCTTCATCACGTAGCCACGCGCGCCCGCGCGCAAGACCCTCTCGGCGTAAACGCGTTCGTCGTGCATGGAGATGACGAGCATCGGCAGTTTCGGCAATTCAGACTTGAGCTGCTTGACCAATTCCAGCCCATCCGTCTTCGGCAACGACATGTCGAGGATAACCAGGTCCGGTTTGTGTTTGCGCACCAGATCGATGCCTTGCGCCGCTGTTTCCGCCTGGCCGATCACGGCCAGCCCTGGTCGAGAGCCGAGCAACTGCGCCAACCCCTGCCGCACCAGGGCGTGATCGTCCACAATCACGATTTGGCACTTGCTGCCACGCGATTCCGCCGGTGCAGACTTTCCCTCCGTTGATGTCCTCTTTTTTTTCATATTTGCGCCTACGTTATTATCCAAGCCCACTGCCTTGTCCAATACGGGAGCGGCATTCAACCATTCTTTACGTGAAAGGCCAATCCTCGTCTGAGAATTCTATGATGCGGCACCGGCACCCATCAAGGTAGGGACGAAGCGACGGCGCAACACGCCTTCCCAACACGGAGTCACGGCACCATCGCACTGAAAGGCCAGACGTAGGCTTGCAGAAACACGAGCACGCCGACGAGCACGGCGAGCACGATGCTGTGAAGGAAAACGAAGCGCAGAATTTTCCCTTCGCCGCCGTAGTAGTTCGTGGCAGTGCTCGCCACAACGATGCTTTGCGCATCCACCATTTTCCCCATCACGCCGCCGCTGCTGTTCGCCGCGCCCATGAGGATGGGACTGATGCCGGTCTGTTGCGCCGTGATTTGTTGAAGACTGCCGAAGAGAACGTTCGACGCTGTGTCGCTGCCCGTCAGCGCCACGCCAAGCCAGCCGAGCAACGTGCCGAAAAACGGATACAAGTAGCCCGTGTGCGCGAGCGCCAGTCCCATCGTGGCGTCGCTACCGGAGTATTTGGTGACGTAGCCGAGAGCGAGCATCGCGGCGATGGTCGCGAGCGAGAAGCGGATGTGCCAAACAGTTTCGAGAAACGTGCGGCACAATTCGCGGAATGAGAAACCCATGGTCAAGCCAGCGATAATCCCAGCGATCAGAATCCCGGTGCCCGTTGCGGACAGCCAATCCAGTTTGAAAACGGCGGATTCCGGCGCGGCACTGGCGGGGGCGACAGGCGGTGTGCGTTGAATCTGTTTGTCCAGGCCGGCCACGGGAATCTCCACTTTCGTCCGGCCTTTGAGCCACGCCTGAGTCGGTTCGAGGATTCGTTGCAGTACCGGGCTGTTCTTTTGAACGTCGCCGTTCAACGCCGCTTTGGTCTGCGGTTGTCCCCAGACGAAGATGAAGGCGCTCAGAATAATCCAAGGCAGCCAGGCCGTGAAAATTTCACGGCGGCTGTAGCGAGTGCGACCGGTGGCTGCCGCATCCTGGGCAGGCGACTCCGCGTGCGCATGCCCGAAGGCATCGTGCGGCTTCCAGAAGCGCAGCAGCAGCACGACAGCAATGATCGAACACGCTCCCGAAACATTGTCCACCAGCCATGGGCCGTGAAAATTCGATACAAGAAATTGCGGGACAGCGAATGCGACTCCAGCGGTCAAGGCTGCCGGCCAGATGCCGATCAATCCACGCCAGCCAGCGTAAGCGTCCACCACCCAAAACGGAACGATGAGAGAAAAGAAAGGCAGTTGCCGACCGACCATTTTGGAAAGCTCCATCACGTCCATGCCGGTCACCTGACTGAGCGTCGTGATTGGAATCCCAAGGGAACCGAACGCCACGGGGGCGGTATTAGAGATCAGCGCGAGACCGCTGGCGTGCAACGGCTTGAATCCAAGTTGAATCAAAATCGCGCCCGTGATCGCGACGGGCGTGCCGAATCCCGCCACACCTTCGATGAACGCGCCGAGGGAAAAGGCGATGAGGATCAATTGAATGCGCGGGTCCGGTGCCACGGCGGCGAGACTGTTGCGCAGCACTTCGAAGTGGCCGCGCTTCACTGTGAGTTGATAGACGAACATGACGTTGAGAATGATCCAGCCGATGGGAAACAAGCCGAAGAGCGCCCCGTAAATCGTCGTCAGGCCCGCGAGTTTCACGGGCATCCGATAAACGAAGACTGAGACAAGCAAGGCGATTACGAGTCCCAGCAGCGCCGCGTAGTGAATGCGAATGCGCAGCCAGGCAATTGAACCGAGCAGGATGACGATGGGCACCGCGGCCACGAGCGTGGAGAGAAACGCGTTGTGCAGCGGATCGTAATTCTGGAGCCAGGGCATGGCGCGACAGGATAGGCGCCGCCTGAAATCCGGCGAGCGATTTCCGTTCTGCGCGGGCCGTCACTACAAGCGAAGCCCGGCGCGCGCGGAGCCGCGCCCTACCTTGAATGCCCGCAGGCGTCCTTGAGTTGCGTGAGTCCGTGTTGCTGCATGCGAACACGCAAGCCATTGACAATATCTTTCACCAGCGCGGGGCCTTCGTACACCAGACCGGTGTAAACCTGGAGAAGCGATGCGCCCGCTTCGATCTTTTCCCAGGCGTCATCCGCGTTGAAGATGCCGCCGACGCCAATGATTGGCAGCGCGCCGTGTGTTTGCCGACGAATGTGCCGAATGACTTCCGTGCTGCGAGCGCGCAACGGGCGGCCACTCAGCCCGCCGGTTTCGCCGTAAACACGTTGAAGCTTTTGGTCCTTGGACTGCGTCCGCGTAATCGTCGTGTTGGTCGCCACGATGCCGGCGAGGTTTCGGCTCACCGCCAATTCCAAAATCTCGTCGAGCGCCTCGAACGTGAGATCAGGCCCGACTTTCACGAGGATCGGTTTCGCTTTCGATTCCCCTGCCTCATTGATCTGCTGGAGCGCCGCGAGAATTTCATCCAGCGCCGCCTTATCCTGGAGCTGGCGCAAGTTCGGCGTATTCGGGGAACTGACATTTACGACAAAAAAATCTGCCAGCGGACGGAGCAGGCGAAAGGAATTTGCGTAATCGTCCGCGGCCTCTTCGTTGGGCGTGATTTTGGATTTGCCGAGATTGATGCCCACCGGGTGTTTCGGCCAGCGCCCGGACGCGCGCCATTCACGCAGCGTCCCGGCCATCGCTTCGGCGCCCGGATTGTTGAAGCCCATGCGGTTGATCAGCGCTTCGTCGGGAATCGCGCGGAACATTCGCGGAGCGGGATTGCCGGGTTGCACGTGCCACGTGACACCGCCAAGCTCGGCAAAGCCAAAGCCGAGCGCCTCCCACGCCGGGACGGCCGCAGCGTGTTTGTCCATGCCGGCGGCGAGGCCGACTGGATTGGGAAAGCGCAGCCCGAACAATTCCACGGGCAGTTCGGGCGCGGAATAGATCGCGGAGAGCGTGGAACACAGAAGCGACGACCGGCTGATTTTGGTCAGCGCCGCAATGGTGTGGTTATGAATCGCCTCCGAATCCTGAGTAAAGAGCGCGGGGCGAACCAATCGGCGATAGAGCCAACTCATTTCGCCGACGCGGCGGCGGCAGACGCCTGCGGGCGCACAAAACCATTCACGTGCTCCGCGTTCCCGATGCGTTCACTGCGGAGCAATTTGCGATACGTCGCGAGCGCCAGCAACGGCCAGGCGTTTCGATACATGTCGTACTTCAAATAGAAAACTCTTGGGAAGCCCGTGCCGGTCACTTCGTCCTCGGTCCATGAGCCGTCGGGATTCTGTTTGCGCGTGAGATACTCGAGGCCGCGCTGCACGCTCGGGCGGCTCGGCTCCTCGAAGGCGAGCAGCCCCATCACGGCCCACGCGGTCTGCGATGCGGTGCTCGGACCGCGGCCTTTGAACACCGGATCGTCGTAGGTATTACAGCGTTCGCCCCAGCCGCCGTCGCTGTGCTGCACGCTTTCCAGCCAATCGCGCGCCTTGAAGAGCCACGGCTGGTTCATGTCCACGCCGAGCGCGCGCAAGCCACGCAGCACCTGCCACGTGCCGTAAATATAATTCACGCCCCAGCGGCCATACCACGACCCGTCCTCCTCCTGTTGTTCGCGAATGTAATCCAGCGCCTTCTCCACCTGATGATAATGGATGTCCCAGCCTTCGTAACCGATCAGTTCGAGAATGCGCGCCGTGATGTCCGCGCATTCCGGGTCGAGCATGGCGTTGTGATCGGCGAAAGGAACTTTCTCGAGGATGCTCTTGGTGCAGTTTTTGTCGAAGGCCGCCCAACCGCCGTCTTTGCACTGAAAAGTCATCATCCATTTCAAACCGCGGGCGAAGCATTCATCGCGGCGCTTCGGATCGTCCGTCGGAATTTTGCGCAGCGCGAGCAGCACCATGGCCGTGTCGTCCACGTCCGGGTTCCACTTGTTGTTGTACTCGAATACCCAGCCGCTCGGCTCCGCGTCCACACGGTTCTTGTGATACCAATCGCCGCGAAAACGAATCTCGCGGTCCATGATCCATGTGCAGGCCCGCTTCAACGCCGGATGGTTGCCGGGCAAGCCCGACTCGTGCAGGCAGATAGTCACGATGGCTGAATCCCACACCGGAGAAAAACACGGTTCGATACGCAGGCTGTCCTCGGTCTGATGTTCCAGGCGCTTCAACTCCCGTTCGGCACGCAGGATAAGAGGGTGATCCTTGGCGTAGCCCAACGCTTTCAAAGCGATGAGCGAATTCAACATGGCGGGAAAAATGGCGCACAAGCCATCGCTGCCCTCGAACCGCTCGATCATCCATGCTTCGGCTTTTTTCAAGGCGAGCCTCCGAAAAGGCCGGAGCCGGTAGCTCTCCACGAATTTCAAAAGTTGATCCAGCCAGAGGAAAAAATTACGAAAGGTAAACGTGTCCGGATCGGGCGCCGGCGCCAGATCGCGCTCATGGTATCCCGCGGGATAAAGCTCTTGCAGATCGACGTGCACTTTCCGCGTAGGCTTGAAATGATTGATGATCGCCAGCGGCACGAGCATGGAGCGCGTCCAGTTGCTCATGTCGTGAAAGTTCACGTGGAACCATTTGCCGATGAGAATGACCTCGCTCGGAATCGTCGGAACGTAGTCCCACGGGAACAAGCCGAGCAGCGCGAGATACAGCTTGGAAAAGGTGTTCAGACGTGGCACGCCGCCCAGGTTCTTGGACATTTCACGGGCCCGCAACATGCGCGGATCGGTGACGGGCACGCCGGCGAGTTTGAGCGCGAGATACGCCTTGATGGTGGCGTTCACTTCGGCCGGGCCGCCGTAGTAAATGTTCCAGCCGCCATCCGGCAATTGGAGCGAAAAGATGTGATTGATGGCCTTTTGCTGCCACTCCGGGTCGAGATCGCCCGCCCAGTGATGGTAAGCAACCATGTCGGAGACCAGGGTCGAATCGACCATCAGTTCGCCGACCCAATAGCCTTCGGGCCTTTGAATGCTCAGCAAGTAATTCTGCGATTTCGCAATGGCAAGGTCCGTCGCAGAGACAGTTTTGGCGCCGGTCGATTCCGTCAAACGTCCGGTCTGTCTTTGAGTTTGCGTTAGCAGCACAGGTCATATCTGTGCTACTGGAACCAAAGCTGTAAAGTCCCGAAATTCAGTTTTCTGCCGGCGGGATTTTTTTGGGGAATGAGGCCCGTTGAACTGAGAACGAAACCACGGATGGAACGCGGATGGCACGGATACGAGGGAATTGATTTGTGAAACGAACGGCTGGAAGGAGAACCAGGGATGAACGCGGATAACACAGGGGCCGTTTCCGCTTCCGCAAAACACTTTTGCGCTTTGCACGCGAGGGGACTTTGTTAATTTCGCGCCCCGCTGGCCGGCTGCTGCCCGTTAGCAAAAGCAAATGAGATTCTTTAAGTATCACGCGTTGGGTAACGACTACATCGTCCTCGATCCGAAAGATTTCCCGGAACAGCTTTCGGTGGAAAGGATCAAGCTGATCTGCCATCGAAACTTCGGCGTCGGCTCGGATGGAATTCTCCATGGACCGTTACCGTCTGAACGCACTCCCTTTCGTTTGCGTATTTTCAATCCTGACGGCAGCGAAGCTGAAAAAAGCGGCAACGGTTTGCGCATCTTTTGCCGCTATCTCTTCGATCAAAACCTGGTCGCGGAGAGCAACGAGTTTCTCGTGGACACGCTCGGCGGCGTCGTGCGTGCCACCGTTTTTGAGGGCGGACGCTCCGTGCGCGTGGACATGGGACGCGTGAGTTTTTGGAGTGATGAGATTCCAATGACCGGCGCGCGCCGCGAAGTCCTCCAGGAGCCGCTCGCGTTGTCCAATCGCACCTTCACCATTTGCGCAGCGACCATCGGCAATCCTCACTGCGTCATTCCGTTGCCAACAATCAGCGATGAATTGGCCAGGACCTACGGCCCGCAGATCGAAACTCACCCGAGCTTCCCCAAACGCACGAACGTGCAATTCCTGGAAATTCTCGACCGGCGAAATATCCGGCTCGAAATCTGGGAGCGTGGCGCTGGTTACACGCTGGCGTCCGGCAGCAGCAGCAGCGCCGCGGCGGCAGTCGCGCGCAAGCTGGGCGCGATTGAACCCAAGCTCACCGTTCACATGCCGGGCGGTGCGTTGGAGATCGAGATTGGCGAGGACTTTTCCATTCGCATGACAGGGCCGGTCACGAAAGTAGCGACAGGTGAGATTGCGCACGAAATGCTCGGCAACCGTATTTAGTCAGGACGGCAGGGCGTCGCTTCGTTAACGGGTAAGGCACGCCTCCTTCTCCCTGCGAATTGACACATTTCTCGACCGTGTGTAGGTTCCGCGCCGTTGTCACCCGGCATGACTTCATATCTGAATCAACATGTGCTGGTGCTGAATCGCCTTTGGCAGGCGGTCAATATCTGCACCGTTCGGCGGGCTCTCACGTTACTGTTCGAGGGCCACGCGCAAGTCGTTTTGAATGGGAGCGATGGTTCGTTCAACACCTTCAGCTTCCCCCAGTGGCGCGATTTCTCGTCGCAGGAACCGCATGACGACAGCATTCACACCATCTCTTTCAAGATTCGTGTTCCGCGGGTGATTTTGCTTTGTCTGTTCGACCGGCTGCCCAAGAAGGAAGTTAAGTTCACGCGGCATAACATTTTTGAGCGTGACCGAAATACCTGCCAGTACTGCGGAAAGATTTTCGAACGGCGCGATTTGAATCTGGATCACGTGACTCCGAAGGACCGAGGGGGGCCGACCACCTGGGAGAACATCGTGTGCTCGTGCATCGTTTGTAACACGAAGAAGGCCAATCGAACTCCCTCGGAGGCCGGGCTGCGGTTGATCCGAAAACCGAAGCGGCCCAAGTGGCGGCCGTTCGTGCAGGTGAGCATCGGGACGCACCACGAAAGCTGGAAACATTTCCTGGATTTGGCCTACTGGAACGTGGAACTCGGCGAAGACGCGGCTTAATTCCCGGGCTTGACCGGAACGGTTCAGACTTCCACAGAAGCCAACAAAGGGAACAAAGTTTCAGCCGGGTCCATTTCCCATTCCGAGCGCCGACCGCACGTCGGGACCAGATGATCGGCTCTGGTTCAGTTGAAAAATGCCGGACATCGTTTTTCCGGCTTCG
>DATHKK010000377.1:0-3180 GCA_035489355.1 Candidatus Limnocylindria bacterium | reverse complement strand
CCAGCGGCGGTTCTCTTCTGCGAGCCGCTTTTGAAAAAGCTGCAAGACCTGGTGTTGGAACGAGCCGCGCTGCCTGTTGTCCGGCTCGAACTCGATCCGTTCGCCGGCGCGCAATCCTCGCGCGACGAAAAACTTGAACGGGCACGCGGCGAACTGTTCGAGACCACTGACGGACGTCTTCAATTGCTTCGGATAAAGCCGGCTGACGATGGCTTTCGAGAGTCGCAGCTTCTCCGGTTCGACCGTCGTGCGCGCGAGACCGCGCCACTTTTCCAGCACGGGAGCAATCGACGCCGACGCCATGAGTTGTTGCACCGAGGAATCGGACGCGACTGAGTTCGTGTTGCGCAACAACGGCGAGATGACTTCGCACGCGTGTTCGGCAGCAACAAAGGGAATTTCTCCCGCGAACTCTTCGACCGAAACTTCCGGCACGATCTCTCGCAAGCGGTTCACGAACAACGACGGATTGATCGCGTCTCCGGCGGCGCTGGCTTTCGCGTAGGTCACGACGAGGCGTTCACGCGAGCGGGTGAACGCGACGTAGCCGTAGTAGCGCTCGTGACCAAGCCGATGCTTCTGCGACAGGCCGAGCGCCACGTTCTCCGCTTCGAGCCGCGTGCGTTCGGCGTCGCTGAGAATTCGCGGACGCTCCGGCGGCGCGGGAAACACGCCTTCATTCACGCCCAGCACGAAGACGAGACGCAGATCGGGACTACGCGAACGATCGATTGCGCCGACCAACACTTGATCGAGCGAGGGCGGAATCACCCCGACGGTCAGCCCGCTCAAACCGGCTTCAAGAATCGCCAGCCATTCGCGCAGTTCCAACGCTTCCTCTGCGAAGGCGAGCTCGACATCCGCGAGCCAGTCCTGCAATTGCTCCCACACGGTGCGATGCAGTGCGGGATTCGGATCGGCCGCGGAAACGCGGGCGCGCGTCCATTCTTCGAGGCGCGCTTCGACTTCGGTTTGCGTCCAGAACGTTCGCACCGCCAAAGCCAGTTGCGTCCCGGTGATGCGCCCGTTCTCTGACGCGAGCGCACGCGACAACGCGACGAAGGGAGGCACGACTTGCCGCCGCACTTTTTCCAAATCCGCGGTCAACGAATCATCGCCGGGGACGTTCAGCGGCCGGAGCCACGCGGCGCCCTGCCAGCCGTAGGCGAGCGCGGCATTTTCCAGCACGTCCAAGTCAGTTTCATTCGCGGGCAACAAACCGCTCTTGAGCGCGCCGAACCAATCTTCGCGCTGCCAGCCAAAGGCGACGGTCCGCAAGGCGCAGCGGGTCAACTCGGCGAGCGCGTGATGCGCGACCGACTCGCGGCGATCGAGAAAGCACGGAATGTCGTAGCGACGAAACACGCGCAGGAGCGTGTCGGCATAGCCATCGAGTTGGCGCACCAACACGGCGCAGTCGCGATACCGCGCGCCGTGTTCGCGGACAAAGCGGCGGATTTCGCGCGCGGCGAAGACGGCTTCAGCTTCGGGATTCGCGCACGCGACGAGGCGAAAGTTCGGAATGTTTTTAACGTCATCCCGTTCGACGTCATCGCTGCGATGGCTGCGTCCAGTCGCTAGCGCGCTCCAATTTTCTTCAATGCGGGCCAGCGTGGAATTCCCTGCGAAGCGTGTGAAGAGACTGTCTCGTGAAAGCACTTCCACCTGCGGCGCGCGGCCAATGGCGGATTCAATCGCCTCGTAGCACTTCCGAAACGTCTGGCCGACGCACGACCACTGCGAGAGCCACGAAACGTCTTCGTGCGGCTCGCCTTCCAGACAGAACGCCAGCGTGGCTCGTTCGCAGCACGGCGCGAGCGCGTGAAGAAACTCCGTCTCTTGCGGCGTCATTTCCGCGAAGCCATCCATCCACATGCCGCCGATCGCTGGCCCGGCCGCGCGCGCTTCGCGCAACGCTTTCGTCGCGAGATCGAGCACACAATTCGCATCCTCAAGTTGGTGCATGCGCAGCCACACGCTGTAATCATCGAGCACGAGCGCGGTGTCGCGCAGTTTGCGTCCCAGCGATGTGGCGTCGCCCACGCGGGCCGCGATGTTGCTCAGTTTGCGCGCATCCACGCCCGCGCGTTGAAACTCGCGCAGCAACAGGCTGAGCTGTTGCGCGAAACCCGAAAGACGCGCGGTCGAGTGAAAGATTTTCAAGTCGCCCGCGCGGCGGCTGAGCAACGCGCGCAACACCATCACGCGTCCCGTTTCGCTTAGCGTGCGCGGCGTCGGAACGCGGAGGCCTTCCAAAATAAATTCCGCGCAGCGCTCGAACGAAAGGATTTGCAGCCGCGTGTAGCCGCGCAGGGAATCATCCGCCAGCAACTGCCGCTCGATTTGAAACGTGGCCTGCTTGGGCGCAAGGAAGAGCAGCGGCCGGCCGGCGGGAGCGTGCTTCAACTCGGCGCGAATTTCCTCCAGACACTGGAAAGTTTTTCCAGTGCCGGCGGGGCCGAGGAGGAAACGGATTTGCACACTGTTCTTTTCCAACAAGTCATTCACGCGCGCCAGTTTAATGACGAGGGTGGGACAAATACGGGGGGTGAGTGAGATTTCAAATCCCAAAAAGCCAACCGATCACCGCTGGTATTTGGGTCGGCGCTGTCCTAATTTGAAATCCGATTCTCACAACTTCCCTTTCTTGATCTGATACGCGACGGCGACCTTGACCGCGCTTTCGGGTGAATCGACCGGAGGCAATTCAAGGATCGTGATAAACTCTTCCGGCTCGCCATAGCTCCAGCCGTAACAGCGTTTCGCTTTTGGATGCCCGGCTAAGTCGAACACTTCCACATCGCCCTTCCATGCGGTCTGTCCCTGAAAGACCTCATGCACAGAAACGGATGAAACGTGACGAGCGGAGCACTTGTGAAGGTGCTCCACTGTCAGCCTAAGCCGGTTTATGTATTCCTCACTCGCCACAGCGTTCGACCAATTCAGCAACCGTCCACGCGCTCGCTTCGATGCCTGCGGCCTGCGTTGGCGTCATTCTGAGCGAACTGTGGGTCTTGCAAAAGTTGTAGTAAGCGAAGTTCAAAGCGACGGCAGCTTCAAAGTTCTCCAGTTTCTTGCTGAAAGCGTTTGTCAGGCGGGTAAGGCGGCGGCAGTGCATCCGCAATGTGAGGTTCTGGCTTTCGACATGCGACGTTGTGATGCGCTTCACATCGGGCATTC
>DATHKK010000376.1:0-2272 GCA_035489355.1 Candidatus Limnocylindria bacterium | reverse complement strand
CTGGACGGAGCAGAGCGAAACCTGCTCAAGAACGATCTGAAAGCCAAAATGGATCCCGTGCGCAAGCGCGTTTACGCACCGAAGGGGGAGCCGCGTCTGCCGCTCGTACCAGACGCCCCGGCGCCAGTTATTCCGCAACGTTGATTCCTGCTTTGCGCTCTTGTTTCGCAGGTAGTTGGACCTTTACGGCAGTAACGCTCGGTTTTTTCTTCTTTGCGGTAACGGCGCTGCATCCAGCCGAAGGCATTTTCGACAACAAAGTTGTTCTTCAACTTCGCATTGAAATCCCATCGAACGCGGTCGAAATCTTGCGCCGGGAACCACGACAGTTTGTGCGGGCTAAAGTCATGGAGGGCGGCGAGTCATGGGACGACGTAGGCATCCACCTCAAGGGAGGCGCGGGTAGCTTCCAATCTATCCAGGACAAACCTTCGCTGACGCTGAGTTTCAATCGCCTCGCGCCGGGAAAAAGATTCCATGGTCTGAAAAAGATTCATTTGAACAACTCGGTACAGGACGGCAGCTATTTGACCGAGAACATTTGTGGCGAATTGTATCGGAGAGCAGGCGTACCAGCCGCCCGTGTCTCTTACGCGAAGGTGTCGATCAATGGGAAAGACAAGGGCCTTTACGTCCTGAAAGAGGGAATCACCAAGGATTTTCTGGGGATGTATTTCACGAACCGGAATGGGAATCTTTATGATGGCGGATTTCTGCGAGAGATTACCGAACCACTGGAGCGCGATACGGATGCCGAGGACGTCAAGGACTGGTCGGACTTGAAAACCTTGGCTGAGGCCGCACGAGAGCAGGATTTGAACAAGCGGTTTGCGCGGATGGGCGAAGTGCTGGACATGGATCGATTCCTTTCGTTTCTCGTCCTCCAGGTTCTGACGTGGGATTGGGACGGTTACGTGATGAACCGGAACAACTATCGTGTTTACCATAACCTCGACACGGGCAAGCTAGTCTTTCTTCCGCACGGCATGGACCAGATGTTTTGGGAAGTGAATCAGCGAATTATCCCGGAACCGGACCGATTCAATGCGCTGGTTGCGCGAGCGCTCATGGAAACTCCGGAAGGGCAAAGGGGCTATCCCAAGCGTTTCGCCGAAGTTTTCACGAATGTTTTCCAAATCAAACTGCTGACCAACCGTGTTGATGAATTGTCGGGGCTGATTCGTCCGCATCTGGGTGATGATTACACCAATCACGTGAACCGTATTCGTTACCTGATCGTGGCCCAGCACGTGAACTTCGAGAAGCAACTCCGTGCGAAGGCAAAACAGTAGGAAGGGACCAGTTCGTAACTGATCGTCCAATGAGTTACCGTTTCACTGATTACTGCCTCACTGATTACTGATCAACGCGCCTCGCGCACGCGAATGGCCCCACATGACGAGTTCGGCCGCCAATCGGGCGATCTGTGTAGTCAGTTCCAAGACACGTTGGCTGGCTTCGAGGCAGCCAGCGGGCACCGAAGCGTCAGCCAGGCAGTCTTTCGGTATTTTATGGTGCAGTTCTGCCTGTCGGCCGCATCAAAAGGCGCTTGGCAAACTCATTGCTAAATGCGCTCCCAGAGTTTCAAGAGTAAGGTAATCGCTTGCGACTCGGAAAGGGGGTGAATGGAAATGGCCTCATATCCAAAAGCAATAGGTGACCACATCAATGCCGTTATCGCCGGGTGGGAAGAACATGCGACAGACGCAACATTCGGCGGGCTTACGCTCACGCAATTCAAAGCGAAGATGAAACCTTCGCTGGACGCGCGCGATGAGGTGAGCAGTCTCGAACTGAAGCTCGCCGCCGCCCGCGTGGACCGCAACAACGCGGACCTCGTCAGCGAGGAAATCACGAACAACGTGGTGAACTCGGCCAAGGGTGATCCCAGCTATGGCGAGAACAGCGCGCTGTATGCGTCCTTCGGTTACATCCGCAAGGACGACCGCAAGAGCGGTCTGACCCGCGCCGCGAACAACGTGGTGCAAGCTCCCACGGAATTGAAAGTCGCCGCGTAAGCGGTGCTTCCCCCTGGGTTGATCAGAGGCCGGACCAGATTAACTGGTCCGGCCTTCTGGTTTTTAAGCCATAGACACCGGCATTTGGGGGCTACGTAAACTGCAGCTTCGTTGTCGGTGCTTCCGGGTCCCAACCTCGCAGTGGTTTGCTGTTCACAGCGGCGACTTCCTTGATCGAAATTTGTCGGCCGCGAGTCTTCGCTCCTTTGACTTCGACTTCATTTGGATCGCACGTCTGCTGATTGATCTTCTGG
>DATHKK010000375.1:0-2549 GCA_035489355.1 Candidatus Limnocylindria bacterium | reverse complement strand
GTGTGGCCTCGCCGACGACGCTCGTGAATGTGTGATCCAAAAACTCATGACTGCAACTGCGACGCGCGAACTCTCCCACGCCGCCCGCCCGCGCACCATCCGAAAACCAAAACCAGGACGCACACTGCGGCGCGGCCTAACGACCCAAGCTCGTCCTTGGTCTTTCGACGGAAAAGCCTGGAAAACAGGCCCGTTGCTGTTGGTTCTGCGGACGGTTGCCAGCACTTCCTGCCAGCAGTCGTGTGACTCTGGCAAAAAGCGGCGAGAAGGAGAACACAACTCTCCTGCTACTCGCTAACGGCGACAGAGCCAATCGAGTGAGCCTCATAACCATGAAAGAAGTTATGACGCAGAAGTTCAGATTATATCGACGCGGTAGCAATGGCCGTTATTACATCCAAGACAATACCACCGGCAAACACGAAAGCCTCGGCACATCGGAGAAGGCGGAAGCCTTGCGGCTCTTGATGGCGAAGAATGAAGCCGACCTTCAGCCCGCATTCAACGCACAGATTGCCCGTGCGTATCTCGCCGCAGGCGACCCGTCTCTGGCGCGGCGCACTTGGAAGGAAGTCATGGTGGCATTCGTTGAAGCGAGGGCACAGCGACGGGAGAGCACACGGGACCGCTACGACCAAGCGTTTCGCGAACCGATCCTCGCGCAGTTTGCTTCACGCCGATTGCTCGACACGCGCGCGGAAGATGTGTTGCAACTCATCAAAGACGGCACCGTCTCGACGAATATGTATTTCCGGCGTCTGCACAGCTTCGCCCTGACGCTCGGCTGGTTGCCGTGGCCGATTCTTAATTATCGGCAGTGGCCGTCCCGCAAATACAAACAGAAGCGCGGCATTACGGCGGAAGAACATCGCTTGCTCGTCGAAACGGAGAAGAACGAAGAACGCCGAGCATTTCTTGAACTCGCTTGGCACGTTGGCGCCGCCCAAATCGATTTGGTGTCGCTGGCCGCCGAAAATATTGACTGGAACACCAAGACGATCACTTATTTCCGGTGCAAGACCGGCAAGCCGTGCGTGTTGCGTTTCGGAAACGAAGTCGCCGGAATCCTCAAACGCTTGCCGACGAACGGTTCGCTTTTTCCGAAATACTCCAAACTTACTTCCGCCGACCGCGCGACGCGGTTCGCTGACCGAGTTGAGAAGCTGGGCATCAGAAAGCGCAGTGAGGAAGCCAGTATCCCTTCCATCAGTTTGCATTCCTATCGCTACGCTTGGGCAGAACGCGCGCGAGCGGCTGGATACCCCGAGCGCTTTGCTCAAGAAGCACTCGGTCACGCGAGCAGTGCGATTCACCGCGCATATGCGAAAAGCGTGCGAGTGGAATTGCCGCCGCTTGAGGAATACGAACGAGATAAGGCAAAAGTGGTCTCGTTACCCAAAGCGGCATAAAGCTTCCTGGCCGGAACGCGCAACCTGATGCGGGTAGGACGGTATTTGTCCGACCTGCCATGCTTAAGTATTCGCGTGAACGATGGCTTGTCATCAATGGGCGAAACTGATTTTGTTGGCGCGACCCAATCGAAAAGTTCGAGGGCGCGTCGCGTTCCACTCCCGGAATTTTCGATCGATCATCAGCAACGCACGGACCCAACGCAAGCAACAGCATTGAAAACGCACGAGCCATGAAACCCTATCCCATCCAACTCGAAATTCCCGCCTTTCGATGACGTTCTACGCGCATACGGCTGATGACGACGGAGGGAACCGGTTGCCCGAAAATTCGGGGAAGTGGCAGCTTTTGTCAGTGCATCTGCGCAATGTCGCGGACAGGGCGAAATCTTTTGCCATGCCGCTCGGCATGCCTGCGGAAGCTGAACTAGCTGGATTGCTTCATGATTTAGGAAAGTACGCGCATCGGTTTCAGGCGCGGCTGCGCGATCCCTCGATCCACGGCATTAACCACTGGGCTGCAGGAGCCGCACACGCTGCCGAATTACGTTTCCACAACAGCGCGTTCGCCGTGGATGGTCATCACACTGGAATGCCAGCGAGGGACGGCGACGGTCTGAAACAAACCATTGCTCGGATGCGCTTGGACGCGGAGAGGGAAAGCTTCTGCAAATGTGTTGAGCCTTTGTCCGAACTCCTGCGCCGATTCACGGCGGATGGCCTCCGCCTGCCAGACATTCCGATCCGAACTGCGGGCGATTCTTTCTCGGAAGCGCTGCGCACTCGCCTGCTTTTCTCCTGCCTCGTGGATGCCGACTTCCGCGACACGGAAAATCACTACGACCCAGGAGCCGCAAGTCTTCGACAGGTTCCTCCGCTTCAGCCCGATCGCGCGTTGGCAATCCTCCGTCGTCACCTGGACGGCCTGCGTGGTGATGGCGATGTGAACCAACGCCGTCGCAAGCTGCTCGACGATTGTCTGGCCGCTGCGACTCAACCTCCCGGCCTGTTCACGCTCACTGCGCCGACTGGAAGTGGCAAGACGCTTAGTTCGCTAGCCTTTGCCCTCCAACACATCGCACATCATAACTCCGCGTTGCCCGAAGACGATGCCCGCCGGTTCCGTCGGGTGATTGTTGT
>DATHKK010000374.1:0-8199 GCA_035489355.1 Candidatus Limnocylindria bacterium | reverse complement strand
AGTGTGCTGGGCGTGTAAGGCTTGGGCAGGAATGCCACCTCCGGGTTGAGCACGCCGTGGTGAGCGATCACATCATCGTTGTATCCAGAAGTGAAAAGGATCTTCAGTTCGGGGTAGGCCGATTTCAAGGACGCGGCCATCACGTGGCCGTCCATTTGCGGCATGATGACATCGGTAATGACCAAGCGAATCGGCGTCCCTTTTTGTTCGCGTGCCACGCGCAAGCCATCCTCGCCGTTGGAGGCGCAAAGCACTTCGTAACCTTGGGCTTCCAACACCATGCGGGCAAGTTGCCGCACGGCCGGCTCATCCTCCACCACCAACAACCTTTCGGTGCCTCGTGGCATCGGGCCAATGCGATCGGTCCGGGCCGAACCGTCGAGAGGTTGATCCACGCGCGGAAAATAAACCTGGAACGTCGTGCCTTTGCCCAGCTCACTATTAACGACGATGTGGCCCCCGGATTCGTGGACGATGGTCTGGCAAGTCGTCAGGCCCAGGCCCGTGCCTTTGCCCTTGGGCTTGGTCGTGAACAGCGGCTCGAACAGGCGCGCCTTCACTTTGTCGGTCATGCCCGTCCCGGTGTCGCTGATGCTGAGCGTCACATAATTTCCAGCCGTGATGATGCCCGTGTGCGTGCGTGCGTCGTTTTCGTCCAATTTGATTTGGCCCGTTTCGATGGAGAGCCGGCCGCCGGGGGGCATGGCATCGCGCGCATTGACGACCAGATTCATCAAGACCTGCCCCACGTAGCCTGCGTCGGCTTTGACGCGTCCGATTTCTTTTCCGGGAACGATACTCAGCACGATATTTTCATCGATGAGCTGCCGCAGCATTTTCTCGATGTTCCTGACCACATCGTTAAGATCCAGCACCACGGGTTGCAGGATTTCTTTACGGCTGAAAACGAGGAGTTGTCGGGTCAATGCAGCCGCGCGTTCGGCCGCGTGGCGGATTTCTCCCGCATCTTTGCGCATCGGATCGTCGGGTCCGAGTGTTTGCATCATCATGTCGCTGTAGCCCATGATGACCGCGAGGATGTTGTTGAAATCGTGCGCTATTCCGCCCGCGAGCTGGCCCACTACTTCCATTTTTTGCGACTGCACGAACTGGTGCTCCAGTTGTTTGCGCTGGGCGCGATCATCAACTTCCTGCAGGGCGCGGCGCACCGCGGGCACGAGCCGGGAGAGATGGTCCTTCAGCACATAATCCGTCGCGCCGCTCTTGAGCGCTTCGATCGCGAATTCTTCGCCCACCGAGCCCGAAACCAGGATGAAAGGCAGGTCCGGCCATTTCACGCGCACGATTTCCAAAGCCGACAATCCATCGAACTTCGGAAGCCCGAAGTCAGCCATGATGAGATCCACTTCCTCGCGTTCCAGCGCCGCCACAAAATCGGAACGGGTTTCCACCCGCGTCGTCTGGCAGGTGAAGCCCGCCGTTCGCAGCATCGTTTGCAGAAGCGAAGCATCGTTCGGATCATCCTCCAGGTGCAGGATGCGAAGATGGGATTTCATTGTGTGTTCTTGCCGTCGATAAAGACCTTATCTTTGGCTCGAACTTCTATTTCTGAGCTTTCCGGCGGCGGTTCATTGACCGCTGCCCAAAAGAGGCCCAGTTGTTTGATCGCTTGCAAGAAGTCCCCGAAATCCACCGGCTTCACCACGTAAGCATTGACGCCGTGCCGATAGGACTCGGCCACGTCCGGCGTTTCACGCGAAGAGGAGAGCACCACGATGGGAATGATCTTCAAGCGCTCGTCGGCTTTGATGATCTTGAGGACCTCCAGCCCCGTGATTTTCGGCATCTTGATGTCGAGCAGCACAACCACGGGATTGCCGGCGGGCCGCGTGCTGAACTTCCCTCGCTGGTAAAGATAGTCGAGCGCTTCCTGACCGTCGTGGACGACTACAACCTTGTTGGCCAGGTTGTGTTCCGCCAGTCCCGCCAGCGTCAGTTCCACATCTCGCGGATCGTCTTCGACCAGGAGAATGCTTTTAATTTTTTGGGTCATTTTATGGCCTCGTCGGAAGGGAAAAGGAAAACGTCGCGCCACCATCCACGATCCCTTTCCCGGAAATCTTGCCTCCGTGCCGAAGGATGATCCGCTGGACGTTGGCCAGTCCGATGCCCGTGCCCTCGAACTCATCGGTGCTGTGCAGGCGTTGAAACACTCCGAAGAGTTTCGCCGCGTATGCCGGATCGAAGCCCACGCCATTGTCGCGGACGAAAATTTTCGTCTCGCCGCTGCCGTTGGGAACACAGCCGACTTCAATTTTCGCCTCCACGCGCGTGCTGGTGAACTTCACCGCGTTGGAAAGGAGATTGGTCAGAACCATGCCCAGCAAGGACGAGTCGGCCCAGACCGGGGGCAGTCGTCCGATGTCCCAGGTAATATTTCGCCCCTTCGTCTCCAGGGCGAAGCCGCTCACGATCTCTTTGACGAGTTGCTCCAGATCGATGTCCACCTTTTGCAGTTCCGATCGTCCGATGCGCGAAAACGCCAGCAGGTTGTCGATCAACTCGCCCATCCGTTCCGCCGCCTCGGAAATGGTCGTCAGGTAATGAAGGTCTGTTTCCGAGAGCGAGCGCCCGGCACTCTTGTGCAGCAGATCCACGAAACCAGTGATGTGGCGCAGCGGCGCGCGCAGATCGTGAGAGACGGAATAGCTGAACGTCTCCAGCTCCCGATTGACCGCTTCCAATTCCGCGGTGCGGGCGGTGACGCGCAATTCGAGTTCCTGCCTGTGCTGCCGGAGTTTGGTTTCCACCCGTTGGCGTTGCGAGATGTCTCGGACGTTGCACTGGATGACGGAATCATCACCGGCCTGGTACTCATTGCTGACAAACTCCACGGCGATGTGGCGGCCATCGTGCGTCTCCAACGGCAGGTTTTCGTAGCGGACATAGCCGAGTTCCTGGAGTTGCGCGAGCATGGCTTCATTGGCCACGGCGTCACGAAACGGACTTAGCTCAGCGACGGTCTGGCCCACGATCTTGTCGCGGGAAAAACCCAACAGTTTGACCAGGAAGGGGTTCACATCTTTGATGCGTCCCGTCTCGGCGTCCAGAATCAGAATGCCGTCCTGGGCCGTTTCGAACAGCCGGCGATAACTCACCTCGGAAGCTTTCAACACCGCCAGGTCTTTGCGTTCGGTGATATCTCTGTTCGGGGCGATGACGGCATTCCCTTCATTCACTGGCGCGAACATATCGGGGGTGCTGTGGTCGTAGTTCCGGCGCTTCCTTTCCGTCCTCGGTCCCGTCTGTTGAATGCGCGCCCGTTCGATGGCGTAGTGCAGGGCGCGCGCCAATTCGCCGTTGAACAGATAACTCTTGGGCAGGCAATCCGCCGCGCCTTCCTGAAAGGCTCGCAAGGCCAGGTCATCACCCACCAGGCCCGTGAGGATGACGATGAGAACCTCCGGTGCGTGATCCCGCACGGTGTAAAACGTCTCCAACCCATGGGAATCGGGCAAGGCGAGATCCAGCACCACCAGATCGAAGTTATCCAGCAGGAGCTTCTCCAAGCCATCATCCAGCCGCGTGACGTGCGTGAGAATGAATGATGGCACGAGGCTCTCATTCAATGCCTCTCGGACGAGGTGTGCGTCGCTGGCGCTGTCCTCAATCAAGAGGACTCGAAAGGTTTTGTCCTTCATAAGTGTCTCCTCGTAATGCTGCTGTGCATCGCGATCGACTTTGGGAAGTCTTCGGCGGGATTGATGTCACGGCTCGTGTGATCTTGGAGTCGTGGCACGTATTCATGGTTGAAAATTGTTTTTGCTCATATCGGTTTCCGAAAGTTGCCCCCGAATCGCACGCTAAAAATCAGGAGAGATGTTTACGGGAGTCAAAATAGGAAGGGGCATCGTGGTGCGCTATGGGGTGTTTTCCTACCGTATCGCGGAGTCTGCATGTCTTGGACGGAGGCATCACGAACGGGAAGCAATTGTTCCTCGCGGTGCAACTTCGCGCCGCTGATTCCAATTCCATTCTGAATCCAAAAGCCCGGAGTCTTCGCGAGGAGATCATTGCCCATAGGGTTACACCCCATAGCAAACGGCAACGGAACGTCTAGCGTTACGTCGTCATCTCCCAAGACGGAAGTCGGTTTTTACCAGAACGCTTCGGAGGCAGAACGGAAGCCAAAGAAATAGATATGAAACAGACACTACTCATCACGTTCCTCTCAGTCGCGGCGTTCACAATTAGCTGCAAGCAGTCCGCGGAAAAATCCACGGCTGAAATCAATCTTCAGACGGCGGAGGAGAAGGTCGAAGCGAAAACCAAAGACGCCGCCCAGGCCACGAAGGAACTGACGCAAGCGAAGAAAGAATACGCTTACGCGCAGAAGGCTGAATTCGTGGCTGAGAAGCAGACGCAGTTGGCCGAGCTCAATCGCGAACTCATCACGCTCTCCAACAAAGTCGAAACGTCCAGCGAGGCCGTGAAGACGGACACCAAACCAAAGCTTCAGGCGCTGCGCGACCAATCGGCGAAGTTGAATACGCAACTTAATGAAGCCAAAGGTGCGACTGAGTCCACCTGGGACAGCGTGAAGTCCACGTCGAGCAAAGCCTACGAGGATTTGAAGGATGGATTCCAGCACGCGCGCCAATGGGCCAGTCATACGATCGCGCCCTGACGCACACGAAGATTTAGAAAACAAAAAGAAAACAAACCATGAAAAACACATCTGTAACTACGGGCCGGGTCCTGAAATTGTCCGCGCTGATCCTCAGCGTCGGCGCATTGGCGATGACCGGTAGCCTGACGGGCTGCGCGGGCGATCGCTACACACAAAGCACGGGCGAACACATCGACGACAAAGCCGAGTCCACGCGCGTCCGCGGCGCTCTGTCCGACGACACGCAATACAAATACGACGACGTGAAGGTGCAGACGTTCAAGGGCGTGGTGCAATTGAGCGGTTTCGTCAATTCGCGTGAGCAGAAGAACCGCGCGGGCGACCTTGCCAAAAAAGTCGAAGGCGTCAAAGAGGTTGAAAACAACATCACGGTCAAAGAAACCGTGAAGTAATTTGCTATCGCTCCCGGCTGGTGCGGTAACGCACCAGCCGGGCAGCAATATTCAAAACTGAAAGGAAGATTGTATGCTTTGGACAATTTGCGTCATTCTAATAGTTCTCTGGCTGCTCGGTCTCGTCACGGGCACGACCATGGGCGGTCTGATTCATGTTCTTCTGGTCATCGCGATTATCGTGGTGCTGGTACGAGTCATCTCGGGACGAAAACCATTGTAAGCGTCCAGCGCGAATCGCTCGTGGGACTACATTCGTTCCGCTTAGAGCCGGTCTGAAAGAATTCAGCGGCGGAGTACGCCGGTCCTCGGGCCAGCAACGAGACCTATCCGATGACACTGAAAAAAAGCCACACCGTTAGGCGTTCCGACGCGCCTGCGCCCGAGGAGGGGCGTACTCTGGGGCAGAATAGCTCCACGGCCGAAGTGAATTTTCAGATAGGCTCTTCGAAAGGACGAGCGTTTACTCCGGCTTGATGCCCGGCTTCAGGAACGTCCGCACTTCGCTGACCTGCGCGGCCTGCGCGGCCTCGGTCACTTTCACGACGTTGCCGTAGGCCGCCTGATCATCCGCGCGGATGGCGACGATGAGACGCGGGTTTTCTTTGGCGCGTTGCGTCAACTCAGCTTTCAAGCGGTCGAGCGTCACGGCCACTTTGCCGAGATAAAAATTCGGCGCGTTGGTCGTAATCGTGACGATGAGCGGCGGATTGTCGTTCACGCCGGACTGCGGCGCTTTCTGAGAAGTCTCGGGCAAAGTGAGTTTGAACGCGGGCGTGTCTTTGAAAGCCGTCGTGACCATCAGGAAGATCAGCACGACCAGCAGCACATCGATCAGAGACACGATGATGACGGACGGCGGACGGCGGCGTTTGCGCCCGGCGAAATTCATGGCGCTTTCGGCGGGATGGGCGGCGGCGCGATCGACTGGCTGGTGTTCGTGCCGTGATAATGCTTCCGCAAAAATTCATCGACGAGGCTCTCCAGTTCCACCGTGAGGTTCTCGACTTTCTTGCTGTAATAACTCCACGAGATGAGCGCGGGAATGGCGACAAGCAATCCCAGCAAAGTGGCGTAGAGCGCGGTGCTGATGCCTTGTGCGAACTTCACACTGTCCACGCCGGTGACGGCGCTCATGCTGCCGAACAGCGTAATCAATCCGTAAATGGTGCCGACAAGTCCCAGCAGCGGCGCGATGCCGACGATGATTTCCAGCACGACGAGGCCGCGTTCCAACTGAGCAACCTCGTGCCGTGCGCGCGTCTCGATCAGTTCCGCCGCTTCAGCGCGCGACCAATCGAGATGTTGCGACGAGAACAGCAGCAGGCGTGCGGCGGTGGAAGGGTTCTCTTCGCACAAGGCGCGGAGACGCGGAAGATCTTCAGCGCTCTTGTAGAAACTGACGCCATTTTCGAGCGCCGCCGGAATCACGCGATTCCAACGCAGCGCCAAGCCGCGCTCGACGAGGAACGTGAGCGCGATGATCGACGTGAGCAACAGGATGACTATGAAAAATGTGTGCATCGCAAAAGTTCGCGGCGGTGTATGGCGCTCCGCCTGCCGGATGTCGATTCTGAAACACGCGCGGTGAGGCAAAGGCCGCCTGGCTGGTCAGTCGTAGTAAAAGGTGAAGCGCACTTCTCGCGTCAGCTTTCCCAAGTGTTGAATCATCGCTCTGGTCCAAGGCCCATAATTCTGAGGCTTCTCAATCGCCAACTGGCACAGGGAACTGCCGATGGGATCCATCTTTGTTTCGGAGTCCACGATTCTCGTTTCAGAAATATTGCCATCTGAACGCAATACAAAGGTCACGACTACCGTTCCTCGTCCATGGAACTGATGTTGGTCTATCAAAACATACCAAGCCTGTTCCACCGCTGTGACCAGGTTCCGATCGTATTGCCCCAAGGGCGAACCTTCCGCATCAATCGTCACCCGCCCACGCCTCGCCACGCCACCGTCCTGTTGGATTTTGGGTTTTGCGATCTCAGGATTCCTTAGTCGAACTTCTTCCAGCGTGCGGGGCTTCTGGTGGGGTTTTTCTGCGGGCTTCTCACCCTCTGACTTCGGCGCAGGTTCCAGCGGCTTCGGCGTCGCTTTGTTCAAAGCGAGATCCCCAGTGGGCGGCGCGGCTTGCGGTTTCGCTTCGGCTTCCTTTGGCTCGGGTTCAACCGGCTTCGGCTCCGGCGGCGCGGGCTGCAAGGGCTTGGGCTGCGGCTTCGGCGCGTCGATGGTGCGAAGGACATGCTTTTGCGAGCCATCGATCTTCGGCACGTCCGCCTTCTTCGGTTCTGGATTGGCCGCGAGGGAATTGTCGGTGGAATAATTTCTCGTTTCCTTTGGCGGCTCTTTCGCAGCGAGGGCTGGATCGACTTCCACGAAGACCATCGGCACTTCGCGCGGCGGAGGTCGCTCCGCGAGTTTTGACTCGGGCTGCATTTCAGAAATTTTTTTGGGCCAGATGTTCGCGATCGCTTGTTTGATCAGTGCCACCGCGGGCGGGGCAACTCTCCATCCGGTGTAAGCCAGTACGTGCAGGACGAGCGAAATAGCCAGCGCCACGGCCAAACGTCGGTTGGCCGTTTCTGCGCGCGAGGCGATGTGCCAGCGAATCGGAAATGCAGCAGGCATGGCGCGAAAACGATGCCGCACGTCGATGGGCCGGGCAAGGGACAACTGGCCGATCGCAAGGCGCGTCGCTCCGGCGCGCCAGCACTGGAGTCGGAAATCCCTCGAAGTCGGCAGGTTTTTTCCGTTCGCGGCGCGTGCGGAGCGACGCGCCCCACCGCTCTGAATACACGCTCCTCGCGGCAAGGCTTCGCTCTTGACGGCTCACATCGGCCCGCGATGTTACCTGCCATGACAACGACCCCGCGCACTGCCCGCCGCTTTTTCGCCGCTCTTGCCGCGCTTCTTTCCACGGCCACGGCGTTTTGCGCCGATCCGTTGGAGCGTTACGTGGCCGCGCCAGATGCGTCGTACCAATGGGAATTAAAATCCCGCGTCAACACCAACGGCTTCGACACCGCTACGCTCAGCGTCACGTCGCAAACCTGGCGCAGCAATGTTTGGACGCACACCGTCCAGGTCGTGCGTGAGAACAAGATGCGTCATCCGGAGATCGCGTTTCTCTTCGTGACTGGCGACGGGTCGGGC
>DATHKK010000373.1:0-6220 GCA_035489355.1 Candidatus Limnocylindria bacterium | reverse complement strand
GGCGAATTTCGCTGGTGCATTGCACCTTGTTGAACTGCGCGGTCCTTGCGGCGAGATCGCGCAGCGCCATCATCAAACCGCGCGATTCTATCTCCACAGGTTGGACGCTGTGCGCGAGCTTGCTGGCTTCGTCCGTGGCTTGATTGAGCAACTCGGAAATCGCCTTGGCGTCGCTGGCTTCGGACAAGTCCTTCGACTGCAATTGATATTCAAGAATGGACGCTTTGAATTTCAGCCCCGTCAGTTGCTGGCTCAATCCATCGTGCAACTCCTGCCCGAACCGCTGCTGCTCACGCCCGCTCACCGCCACGATCTCGCGCTCGAGGCCGACGCGCTCGGTGATGTCTTCATGCGCGATCACGGCGCGCACCGGGCTTTCTCCATTGAAGGAGGTTACTTTCCCGTGAAACCATTTTTCCGTGCCCCGCACGTGGCAGAGGTAATCCATCTCGAACTCATCGCGTTTGCCGCGCAGCACGGCCCGCACGCCTTCGGCGAATTTGGAAAAATCCGCCGCACCATTTTGAAATGAATCAGGGGATTGAAAATAATTTGCGCCCACTGCGCCGCGGTCGGTGATGGTCTTCGCGGACGCTCCCAATTCGCGCCAGGCTTTATTCGTCGCGAGAATCGTTCCTTGCGCATCGAGAATGGCGATGTGGGTCGAGAGCGCGTCCAGAGCGGACAAGGCGATGCGCTCCTCCGCCTGCCGCAATTCGGACTCCATCTGCCGGCGCTCCGACGCAGACACAGGCAAAGACAAACGGACACGCGTCGCCGCCCTCTTCGTGGATTTAATGACCTTCCTTTTCATGCCGCACGCCCCACGCGCCCAGTGCTACTTCGCGACGAAATATATTCCAATAGATTTTTCGGCGAGGGCAAAAAAAAGTGATCGCTCAACGTGCAACCTGCGTACGAGGGGAGAAGTGCGATGACTTGTCGCCGTCGAATGGAGAGGCACGTGACCCTATCGCGAGCCGCTGAACGCG
This sequence comes from Candidatus Limnocylindria bacterium, assembly GCA_035489355.1. GTDB lineage: Bacteria > Verrucomicrobiota > Verrucomicrobiia > Limisphaerales > SIBH01 > JANNGC01. The sequence continues at coordinate 5,228 of DATHKK010000373.1, read as the reverse complement.
GCTCTTCTTGGCCGACCAGTCGGCCAAGAAGCGAAAACGGTGACGAGTCACCGCACTCCACAATCTTGGGAAGCACTCACCTATTTCAACCGCGCGGATTTCTTTTGCAAGGTCGTTGCCAACGCGCATTGAGTCCGTTAGGAACGACGCATCAATAACGGCAAATCATGAACGAACCACAAACGCCTGGCGCAGTTCCGGCCGCGGCGCCCCAAAAAGGGCTGAGCATCACCAGCCTCGTGCTCGGCATTCTGAGCCTTGGGTGCCTTTACATTTTTGCGGGCCTGCCGGCGATCATCACCGGTCACATCGCGCGCCGGCGAGCCAAACGGCAGCCGGAAATTTACGGCGGCGCCGGCATGGCGCTCGCGGGATTGATCCTCGGCTACTTGAGCATCCTGACCACGATCGCGCTGGTCGCGGTGCTTGCCGCGATCATTTTGCCGGCAATGGCCAAAGCCAAGGGGAGTTTCGGGCAATCCTCTTTTTGCGTGAACAACCTGAAACAGGTCGGACTCGCGGCGCGCATCTGGTCAAACGATCACAACGAAAAATTCCCGCCGGATTTTCTGAGCATGTCGAACGAACTCGTTACGCCTCTTGTGCTGATCTGTGACGGTGACAAAACGAAAACTGCGGCAAGCGATTGGACCCAATTCGATCCTGCGCAGAACGCAAGCTACGAATATTTGGTGCCGAACGCCAAGGAGGCGGACGTGATGGCGCAACCGGCGTTCCGTTGCCCGATTCACGGGCACGTCGCGCTCGGCGATGGAAGTGTTCAGCAAAGCGGCTCGAAGCGAAAACGCTGACTACTCCAGTTCCGCGATGCGCACGCGCTTGCGGTCGCGGCATTCTTCGATGGCGCTGCGCAGTTTCTCGCGGATGTCCCGCGCGTGCGGCAGCGCCTCCAACGTCAGCGAAGGGTTGGTTTCGTCGTTGGTGGTGATGACGATGTTCCCCAGTCCAAAGATCCTCTGCCAGAACGGTTCCATGACCGTCGAGTCCTTGACCCGATACAATTCCAGTTCATCAGTGCGCTTGGAGAAGACGCCTTGGCGAAGCCGCACGCGTTGCGTCGTCAGTTCGTAGTGGCGCGAGCGCAACTGAATCCATTTCACGATGGCATAGATTAGTGGCACGACCAGCCAGCAGAACAACGCGCAGACGATGTAAATGTGGAGGTTGCGAATCTGTGATGAACTCCCGGACCAAATGATTTGTTCAGTCGGGCTGACGGGTGTGCTGCCGGCCGTGTCTTCGTTCATAAATGCTCCTGACCAAGAGTTTCTTCCGGGCGAGCCCGGGGGCAAGTCATTTGTCGCGCGCTGTCCTGGTCATCTCAAATTCTCGCGTGACAGGGCTTTCGTTCTATGGAACATCTCCGCGCCATGAAACATTTTCTTATGACTTGCGCAGTGGCCATCAGCTTCGGCCTGGTGGCGAGTTGCATCGCTGCGGACGACAAAAAAGCCGACGCCAAAGAAACCCAGGAAACCAAAAAGGAGAACAAACCAGTGACGACCAATGAAGTCGCGGTCATCAAGACGACCGCCGGAGAAATGACCGTCGAATTTTGGCCCGATGTGGCGCCGAAGACAGTCGAGAATTTCAAGACGCTCGCGAAGAAAGGGTTCTACGATGGGACCGCCTTTCACCGCATCATCAAGGGCTTCATGATTCAGGGCGGCGATCCGCTCACCAAGGACAAGGCGAACGAAGGACGCTTCGGCACCGGCGATCCGGGCTACAAGATCAAGGCCGAGTTCAACGAGCGCTCGCATCAGAAGGGCGTGCTCTCCATGGCGCGTTCGGCGGACCCGGATTCGGCGGGCAGCCAGTTTTTCATTTGCGATGGCGACGCGTCTTTCCTCGATCGCAAGTACACCGCCTTCGGCAAAGTGTCGAAGGGCCTCGACGTGCTGGAGAAGATTGCCAACACGCCCGTCGCCCCGGGCGGCGGCGGCGAACGCAGCAAGCCGTTGCAGCGCGTGGAAGTGGAGTCCGTGAAGATCGTTCCCGCGGAACCGGCGAAGTAAGGAGCGGATTTTTCGAGCGCGGATGAGTCTCGGCTCATCCGCGCTTTGTTTTTGGGTTCTCGATTAGAATTAAGAACGGAACCGAATATGGATCTTGAACCGCTGGCAGCGGCGCTTATCGCCCTGGGTTGTCCTGAAGAGAAATCCCAGGAGATGGCCGCCCAACTGGACAAGCGAGCGCGCCAACTCGCGACACAAAAATCCCGCACTTACGAAGATGCTCTCGCCCACCTGATCTCATTGCTGCGCCAGGGTTGGGCGGCCAAGGAACGCGAGGTCTGATTCGCGCTGCTGTCCTCACAGCTTTGACTTTCCGCGCTCGACCCTTAAATCTCCGCGCCTGATTATGTTGAAGGACTGGAAAATTGTTAGTTCCAAGCCGGTCGGCGATTTCCGCATTTTCAAAATTCGTTCGGACGAAAAGGTTTCTCCGCGCACCGGCCAGCATTGCGGCTTTTTCATCATCGAATCCGTGGACTGGGTCAACGTGATCGCCGTCACACCGCAAGATGAACTGGTGATGGTGGAGCAATATCGTCACGGCTCGAACACCGTCGAACTGGAAATCCCCGGCGGAATCATGGATCCGGGCGAGACCGATCCCGCAGCGACCGGGGTGCGCGAATTGCGCGAGGAGACGGGCTACGAAGGAGCCGAAGCGCGACCGCTCGGCTGGGTGTACGCGAACCCCGCCATCATGAACAACCGCTCGCACTTCGTCGTCGTCGAGCAGTGCGTTCACAAATACGGGTGTCAATTCGACCATTCCGAAGATCTCATCACGCGGTTGGTCCCGTGGAAGGAAATTCCCGCCAAAGTACGCGAAGGAAGCATTCGCCATCCGCTGGTCCTGGCGGCGCTGTATCACTACGAACTGTCCCGGCGCGGAACATGAGCCGGCCGGCGGACGTGGAACTCGCGCTGCACGCACAACGTTCGCTTATTCCGCCGCAGGATTTCCCTACCAACAACCTGAGAACAAACTGTTAATGAAATTGAATGACTTTGCCTTGCCGCGCGCGCCGCACTGTTTAACGTCACGCCGCGTGAACGCCTTTCAGAAGCAAATCGCTCTACTACTCTTATTTTCTTCGCTGACCTCAGCCTTTTCCGCGCAGCCGCCGCCGGATGCGCCGCCCGCGGCATCGACGAACGCCATCGCCGCGAGCGAGAACGACACTCAATTGCTCCGCTCGTTTCTCTTGCTGCAGGAGCAACTGCGAGCCACGCAGCGCGCTGTGGAACAGGCGCGCGATGAAGCCCAGTCCGAAGCGCGCCGTTCCGCGGAAGCGACCACGGCCCGACTGAATCTGATCGAGCAATCATTGAGCACGCAACGGCAGCAACAAATGGAATCGCTGCAACGCACCATCACCACCGTCTTGAAAGTGATTGGTATCAGCACGGCGGCGGGTTTCCTCGCGGTGCTGTTTGCGGGCTTCATGCAGGTGCGCGCTGCGACGCGGCTGGCGGAAGTCTCGCGGCAGTTGCAACTGGCGCTGCCGTCCGCGCGCTTCGCGGAACTGAGTGCGGGCGCAGGCGCGGCATTGAACTCACCGCCTATTGAAGCCGCGAACGCGCATCTGCTTGGCGCCATCGATCGTCTTCAGCACCGGCTCGAAGAAATGGAAACCGCCGCGAGCGGCACGCAAACGGCGACGAATGGCCACAAGCAAATCACTTTCACGGCGGGAGCGAACTCGCAGCTCGCGACGCTACTGGGCAAAGGACAGACGCTGTTGAATTTGGATAAGCCCGAAGAAGCGTTGGAACATTTCGAACAAGCAGTCGCTCTCGAACCGCACAGCATCGAAGCGTGGATCAAGAAAGGCACGGCGCTCGAACGGTTGCAGCGCATCGACGAGGCGATCGCCGCCTACGACCAGGCCATCGCGGTCGATAACTCCACGGCCACGGCGTATCTCTTCAAGGCGGGCGTTTACAATCGACAAAAGAAATACGCGGAAGCGTTGCAGTGCTACGAGAAAGCCTTGAACGCTCAACAGAAGGCGCGCAGCGCCGCGACTGCGGCTTGATTTGCGCGAACGCGGAGCGCGGAGTTCTTCCACACCGGCCGCGCACCAAGAGAATTCTCGTTTCCCGATTTCTCTCGAAACGAACCCGGCGATTGCGGCAATAGATTCAATGGCCGACCGTAAAACCTTCTACGATCAGCGCACCGCCGGTCGTCCGGCGGAACTGCAACGGCGCTACCACAGCCTGCTCGAAAGCTATTTTCGTTTTCTGATTCCGGCCGGCCAGCGCGTGCTCGAACTGGGCTGTGGGCTCGGCGATCTGGTCAAGAGCCTCGAACCAAAGCGCGCCGTCGGCGTCGATTTCAGTCCCAGCACGATTGAACTCGCTCGGCCGAGAAATCCGGAGATTGAGTTTCACATTGGCGATGCCGCGGAATTTCAGACCGTGGAGAAATTCGACTACATCGTCATGTCCGATCTGGTGAACGACGTGCCCGACGTGCAACAGGTCTTCGAGCGCGCGCGCTCCAACGCCATTCCCGACACACGGCTCGTCGTGAATTTCTTCAACAACCTCTGGCGTCCCATTCTCGCAGTCGCGGAAAAGCTGGGGTTCAAAGCGCCCACCCAGCCGCAGAACTGGCTGTCGCTGAACGACGTTCGCAACCTGCTGCACCTCGCTGGCTGGGAAGTCATCAAGTCTGACGCGCGCATCCTCTGGCCGATCTGCACGCCGCTCGTGGAGCGGTTTCTCAATCGCTGGCTCGCGCCGTTGCTGAAACATTTTTGCCTGACGATCTTTGTCGTCGCGCGTCCGCGACCGCAGCTTAATCCGAGCAAACATCTCCGTTGTTCCGTGGTCATTCCGGCGCGCAATGAATCGGGCAACATCGAAGATGCGGTCAAACGCGTGCCCGACATGGGTCGCGGCACGGAGATCATTTTCATCGAAGGCGGTTCCAGCGACAACACGTGGGAAGAAATTCAGCGCGTGGCCAAGGCTTATCCGCAGCGCGACATCAAGATGATGCAGCAGCAGTCGAAGGGAAAAGGCGGCGCGGTCCGTGAAGCTTTTGCGGTGGCGACGGGCGACATTCTGTTCATCCTCGACGCCGACCTGACGATGCCGCCGGAAGAGCTGCCGAAATTCTACGAAGCCGCGCGCAGCGGCACCGCGGACTTCGTGAACGGCGTGCGCCTGGTTTATCCGATG
>DATHKK010000372.1:0-3113 GCA_035489355.1 Candidatus Limnocylindria bacterium | reverse complement strand
CACCATCAACAACAACATTCTCAACATCTTCATTCCACAGCGGCGCGCGCCGATCATGACGCAATTCAATAACTATGGACTGCTCGCCTCCTCGAATGCGCCGGTCTTCAGCCAGCATGGCGGAACGGTTCCGCCTGGATTCAATCTCACGATGACGGCGAGCGGCGGCGGGACGATTTACTACACGACAAATGGGGCGGACCCGCGTGTGATGTTCAGCGGTGCGGTGTCGAATGCGGCGGTGGCTTACGCCGGTCCCGTCGCGTTGAGCCAGAGCGCAGTCGTGAAGGCCCGGTCGCTGATCGATGGCACGAACTGGAGCGCGGTTACGGAAGCGACCTTCGCCGTGGCGACGATTGGCCCTTCGTTGCGCATCACGGAGATCAATTACAACCCAGGCGGCTCGACGGCTTACGAATTTATCGAACTGCAAAACATCAGCAGCGCGCCGATCGATCTGAGCGGGATGAATTTCCAAGGCGTGACCTTCACCTTCCCGAACTTCAGCACGCTGGCAGGCGGCGCACGGCTCGTGCTCGCGTCGGATTTCGATCCGGCGGCCTTTGCCGTGCGTTATCCGGGCGTGACGGTCCGCGGCTATTTTTCCGACAGCCTCAACAATGGCGGCGAACGCATCACACTCAGGGACTCCGCGGGCAACGTCATCACTTCGCTCGATTACGATGACGGCGGCGGATGGCCGGCCACGGCGGACGGCGGCGGTTACGCGCTCGAGATTGTGAATCCCTTTGGCGACCCCGATGATCCGGCGAACTGGCGCGCGAGCACCACGCTCGGCGGCACACCCGGCGCGGTCTCGACGCTTCCAGTCCTCGGCGCCGTGCGGCTCAATGAAGTGCTGGCGGAGAATCTCGCAGCCGTAAACCACAGTGGGACGTTCCCGGACTTCGTGGAACTCGGGAACACGAGCGGCGCGCCCATCGACCTCTCGGGCTGGAGTCTCACGGATGACGTGACGGCGCCGGCCTTTGTGTTTCCCCCCGGCAGCACCATTGCCGCAAACGGTTATCTCACCATCTGGTGCGATGCGGCCACGAATACCACGCCGGGCCTGCACAGCGGGTTCTCCCTGGGACGCAACGGCGAGAATGTGTTCCTCTACAACGCCAGCGGAAACCTCGCGGACGCCCTCACGTTTGGTTTGCAATTGCCGGATTACTCCGTCGGGCGGAGCGGTAACGATTGGGTGCTGTCCACGCCGACGCCAACCGCGGCCAATGTCGCAGTCACAGTCGGTGCTGCGTCCAACCTCTCCATCAATGAATTCCTGGCGAACGCGTTCCCCGGCAATCCGGATTGGATCGAACTGTTCAACGACTCGGCCCTCCCGGTGGCGCTGCGCGGCACATTCCTCTCGAACACTTCGGCGGTCCATCAGGTCACGTCGCTCTCATTCATCGCGCCGTTTGGTTTTGTGCAACTCTTCGCGGACGAAGGCACGGGACCCGATCATCTCGATTTCAAACTACCTGCGACCGGCGGCGCGATCGTGCTCTACAACAACGTGGCGGCGGAAGTGAACCGTGTGACTTACGGCGCGCAAGGCGAAGGCGTTTCGCGCGGACGCTTGCCGGATGGGAACGCGAACATCGTGAACTTTCCCGGCACTTCGAGTCCCAGCGCCACCAACTACATCGCCAGTTACTCCGGCCCGGTGTTGAACGAAGTGTTCGCGCGCAATGTGTCCGCGGTCACAAACGCTGCCGGGCGCGTGGCTGACTATGTGGAACTCTACAATGCAAGCGCCAATCCCTTCGCGCTCGCGGGCTTCAGCCTGAGCGTGAATGCGCTCGAGCCAGGCCAATGGATTTTCCCACCCAGCGCCACGATTCCGGGTCAAAGCTACCTCGTCATCTGGTGCGATGATGGCCAGCCTACTTCGACCAACACGCCGATTTACAACGTCGGCCAGGCGCTCGATGGCGCGAGCGGCGGCGTGTATCTCTTCAACCCCGCCGGTCAGTTGGTGAACTCCGTGGAGTACGGCTTCCAGGTGGTCGATCGTTCCATCGGACTGGTCGCAAGCGCGTGGCGATTGCTCGCTGCGCCCACTCCCGGCGCAGCCAACGGCAGCGCGGCCACCCTCGGCGTCACCACGACGTTGCGCATCAACGAGTGGATGGCGCAACCTGATAGCGGCCCGGATTGGTTCGAAGTTTTTAACGGCACCAATCTCCCCGTGGATCTCACGGGGCTGTTGCTCACCGATGATCCCAGCAGTTCCGGCACGAACAGTTTTCGCATCGCGCCGTTGAGTTTCATTGGCGCGAGCAACTTCGTGCAGTGCCTCGCCGACTCTCAGCCGGACCAGGGACGTAACCACGTGAGTTTCAATCTCGACACGCTGGGCGACACGATCCGCATCTACACCTCCTCGGGCGCGAGCGTGATCGACACGGTGGTCTTCGGCGTGCAGGCGTTCACCACTTCCCAGGGGCGTATGCCTGATGGCGGCAGCACTATCGTGAGTTTCCCTGGCGCGGCTACGCCCGGAGAGGCGAACTACCGATTACTGACCGAAGTCGCGATCAATGAAATCCTCACTCACGCCAACTCGCCGCTCGAAGATACGATCGAGTTGCGGAACATCGATGGGCTGGGCGCTGATGTCAGCGGCTGGTTCCTGAGCGACAATGCGTCCGTGCCGAAAAAATTCCGCATCGCCAACGGCACGACTCTGGGCGCGAACGGCTTCGTGCTGATCTCCGAATCCCAATTCAACACAGGCGTGAGCGCGTTCTCTCTCGATCGTGCGCGCGGCGGTGAACTGTGGCTTTCGGCGGCGGACAGCAGCGGCAATCTCACCGGCTTCCGCACAGGCGTGAAATTTGGCGCGGCGGCGGAGGGCGTTTCTTTCGGCAGTTATCAAGCCAGTGGTGGCGCGGAGTTCGTCGCGCAAAACAGCCGCACGTTGCCGGGGGCGAACGCCGGCCCGCTCGTCGGCCCGGTCGTGATCAACGAACTCATGTATCATCCACCCGACGGCGTGGCCGCCGCGACGGAGTTTATCGAACTGCGCAACATCACCGGCGCGCCCGTGAATTTGTTTGATCCCGCGCGCCCAACCAACACTTGGCGTCTGGGCGATGGAA
>DATHKK010000371.1:0-3502 GCA_035489355.1 Candidatus Limnocylindria bacterium | reverse complement strand
GTTCACCGCGCTGCTGGATCTAGTCGAAAATCATCTGCGTCGCTTCGGCAATGAATTGCTCGGCGGCGGCATCTCGATTGCCCCGTTCAGCCACGGTGGAATGACGGCTTGCGACCATTGCGATTACGCGGCCGTGTGCCGTTTCGATTCCTGGACGCAGCGATACCGGCTGCTCAAGGCGAGCGATACCAACGGAGGTGCGGAGTGAAGACGCCGACACCGGCGCAACAAACGGCTGTCGCGACCACGGACAACGTGCTCGTGGTTGCCGGCGCCGGTACGGGCAAAACCAGCACGCTCGTGGAGCGCTGCGTCAACCGGCTGATGGAAGAGCGGTGCGCGCTCGACCGCATCCTCATGGTGACGTTCACGGACGCGGCGGCAGCGGAGATGCGCCATCGCATCGGCGAAGAATTACAGAAGCGCCGCGCCCTCACTCACGACCCGGAACTTGCGTTGCATCTCGATCAACAGCTCGCGCTGCTGGACACGGCGCAAATTTCCACGCTCAGCAGCTTCTGCCTGCAATTGGTGCGCGAACATTTCTATGAGTTGAAGCTCGACCCGCAGATCGCGGTGCTCGACTCGGCGCAAACGGAGCCGCTCATCGCGCGCGCGCTCGATGAAATCTTCGAGTCACATTACGCGGGCGACTCGCAGGAAAATTGCGCGGCGCAAAGGCTCGTGCGCACTTACGGCGGCGGCTCCGACGCGGCCGTGCGCGCGTGCGTAGGGAGGATTCATCGCTACACGCAAACGCTGACGCGACCCGAGCAGTGGTTCGAGACGCAGCGAGCCCACTACAGCACGGAGTCGCCGGAGTTCTGGGCCGCGGAGTTGTGCCGCTTCTTCGGGGAGTGGCGCGCGTTTTGGAAATCGGCGCTGGAGCCGTGGCGCGCGCCGGTGCCGGCCATCGATCGTTGTCTGCGCGAATTGGACGCCATCGACTCTCCGACCGCGCCGCAACTCGTGGAAGTGTTTCGCTGTCTGCAAACGACAATTGACGATACGAAAGCGTGGGCGGGGAAGAAGACGAAAATTAGCGAGGCGAAAAAGTTCATCGAAGAAGTCGGCACGCTGGCTGAGTTGGCCCCGCGCAACGGCCTCGATTCGCTCGCAGCCGATTGGACGGCGGCGCGTCCGCACATGCTGGCGTTGCTGAAATTGGCCCAGGAGTTCAGCGCGAAATTCGCCGCCGCCAAACGCGAACTCGGCGGTGTGGACTTCGCCGACGTGGAGCAATACGCACTGGAACTGCTGCTCGGCGAGTCGCGCGCTCGGCTCTCGCCGGTGGCGCAGACGCTGCGCGAACATTTCCTGCACGTCTTCGTGGATGAGTATCAGGACATCAACGAGGCGCAGGACAAGATCATTGAGGCAGTGAGCCGCGAACAGACCGGGAGCCATTCAGGGAATCGTTTTCTCGTCGGCGATGTGAAGCAGAGTATCTATCGCTTTCGATTGGCGGACCCGAAAATTTTTGGCCGTTACCACGCCGCTTGGAGCGAAGCCGAAGCGAACGGGCGCAGCCTTCTGTTGTCCGACAACTTCCGCAGCCGCGAAGGGATTCTGAAATTCGTGAATGGTTTCCTCTCTACGCTCATGCGGCCGAACGTCGGCGGCGTCGCGTATGAAGATGGAACGCATCTGATCTTCGCCAGCGCGAACGAGCGTCAACTCCTTGCGCACAAGGCCGTGGATCCGCGCGTGGAATTGCACGTTTTCTCCACCAGCAACGACGGCGTTACTGAAAGTGAATCGGAGAACAACGGCGCCGGTTCCACCGAGTTGCTCGATCTTGATTCCGTGGAACGCGAGGCGCGGCTGATCGCGCAACGATTCAAGCAACTGCACGACAGCGGGCACGAAATCTGGGATCGCAAGGAGGGTCTGCTGCGCCACGTGCGCTGGAGTGACATGACGGTGCTGATGCGGTCGCCGAAAGCGCGTGTGGAAACGTTCGCTAAAGAATTTCATCGCGCGGGTGTTCCGCTGCGCGCGTCGCGCGCGGGGTTCTACGATGCCGCCGAGGTGCGGGATTTCATTGGCCTCATGCAGTTGCTCGACAACCCGTTGCAGGATGTTCCGCTCGTGGCCCTGCTGCGCTCGCCGCTCGTGGGTATGTCGGACGATGAGCTGGCGGAGATTCGCATCGCGCTGCCCCAAGGTGCGTTCTGGCGGGCGGCCAATGAGTTTCGCCATCGCAGCGCGGCGCGTGAAAACGAGAATGCGGCTCGCGCGTGGGAGAAGCTCAGCGCCTTCGCGCGACAGTTCGAGAGTTGGCGCAAACTCATCCGGCAATCTTCGCTCTCTCGCTGCCTTGAAGCCGTGCTCGTGGACACGCATTACGAAGCCATGCTCGCGACTGATGCGCGCGGCGCGGAACGCATGGCCAATGTGCTACGACTGATCGATCTCTCTCGTGCTTATGATCCGTTGCAACGCCAGGGCCTCTATCGCTTTCTCAAATTCATCGAGGCGCAGCGCGAGGCGGAAGTGGATCACGAACCGGCGCCGGTCGCCGCGGGCGATGCGGTGCAGTTGATGAGCATTCACAAGAGCAAGGGACTGGAGTTTCCCGTGGTCGCAGTCGCGAACATCGGCGGACGTTTCAACGAGCGCAGTCTCAATGATTCCATTCTGCTCTCCGAGCCGCTTGGCCCGTGCCCCAAGATTTTCCCGGACGATGCCGACGTGATGTATCCGAGCATTGCGCACTGGCTGGCGCGGCGAAACGAGCGCCGCGAACTGTGGGGCGAGGAGATGCGTTTGCTCTATGTGGCGCTGACTCGCGCGCGCGACACGCTGATTCTTGTTGGCACTGCACCGCGCAAACGCGATGGCGAACGTTGGGAGAGCACCGCTCCCGCGCCGGTGAGCGACTGGGCGCTGATGAACGGCTCGTGCTATTTCGATTGGCTGCGACTCTGGCTGCAACAGAACACCGTCGAGCAGGATTGGACTTCGGATCACGCCGGCGCCAACTCGCTGATGCGCTGGCAAATTTACGCGCCGGATGATGCGGTCCTCGCTGCGCCGGGAATTGCTCTTGCTTCAAATTCTGTCGCTGCCGCCATCGACGAACCAAGTGCGAACGAAGTGTTGAAACGTGTCATGCTGGAATATCCGTTCGCTGACGCCACTCACGAGCCGGCCAAAACTTCGTTGTCCGCCTTGCGCCGCCGGATGGATGCGGACGAAGAGGCAGTCCCGTGGTTTCGTTTTCAGAATGTCGGAAGCGCCGGCGTCTCGGGGCGTGAACTGGGCAGCGCGCATCACGCGTTGCTCGAAGTGATGCCATTGGAAACGGGGGGTGACGTCGAAAGTCTGCGCGTGCAGGCGAGACAACTCGCCGCGCATGGAGTCCTGAGCGCGCCGGAAGCGGCGGCGCTCGATCTCGATGCCATCGCACGCTTCTGGCAATCGCCGATCGCGGCGGAGATTCGCGCGCACGCGGCGGAGGTGCATCGCGAGTTGCCTTTCACCGCACGCTTCACGCCCG
>DATHKK010000370.1:0-3552 GCA_035489355.1 Candidatus Limnocylindria bacterium | reverse complement strand
CCGATGAAATGTCCGTGACCAAATTCATCGTGCGCGGCGACGAAGGTGGCACCGCCAACATTGCCTTTAGCGTCTTCGCGCCTTCGGATGAGCTCGCCAACGTCAACCGCTGGCGCAAACAGGTGGGCCTCGAGCCCATTGCCGCGGATGAACTGGCCCGGCAGCGCGAGACAATCGACATCACGGGACATTCGGCTGCGATGTTCGACATGAGTGGCGTGGCGGCGGATGGCGGGAAAAAGACACGCATCGTGGTCGCGATGCTGAACCACGGCGATGCGATGTGGTTCTTCAAAATGACCGGCGACGACGATCTGGTCGCCGCGCAGAAACCGGCATTCGTTCAATTCCTTTCCCGCTACTCGATCCCGGGCGATGCCCACGGACCTGTGGCTTCAACCCGGAACGAGTCGCCGACTCCTGTGAAAGCTCCACCGGCGGTGACCGGGCGCAAGTGGAACGCGCCCGCGTCCTGGAGCGAACAGCCGGCCGGCCCGATGCAGGAAGCCAAGTTTTCTGCGGCTGACGGCAAGGCGATCGTGAGCATTTCGATTTTCCCGGGCGCGACCGGCGGGATGCGGGCGAACATCAATCGCTGGCGAAACCAACTGGGCCTGGCCCCGGCAACGGATGCCGAACTGGAGCAGGTTCAAACACATCTTGATTTGCCCGATGCGAAAGCGACCATAGTGGACTTAGCCGGACAGAGCAGCCGCATGGTGACGGTGATTGTCCCGCGCGGGACGGATATGTGGTTCTTCAAAATGTTGGGCGAACCTGCCGCGGTGGAAGCAGAGAAGAACTCGCTGTTGGAATTCGTCAAAGCAACCAAATGACTGGCGCTGAACCCATCGAGAACAAGACCGAGCAAATGCCATCGCCGAACCGTGGCGTGTCGCGATGGCCGCGGCCGCTGCTGCACGTCATGGATTTTTTCAGCTCGTTGCGGCTCACGGTCGTGTTTCTCGGCCTCAGTGTTTTGCTCGTTTTCATCGGCACTCTGGCGCAGGTGGACGAAGGGCTCTACGAAGCACAGAACCGATATTTCCGCAGCCTGTTCATCTACTGGGGTCCGCACGGCGCTTCGTGGAAAATCCCGGTGTTTCCCGGCGGCTACCTGATCGGTGGGGTCCTGTTGGTGAATTTGCTGGCCGCCCACGCGCGGCGGTTCAAATTTTCCCGGAAGAAGATCGGCATCTTCATCATCCACGCCGGCATTGTGCTGATGCTCGTGGGCCAGTTCGCGACGGACCTGCTCTCGCGGGAGACGCAGATGCAAATGTTTGAAGGCGAGAGCAAGAGCTACTCGGAAGATTCCCGCGAAACGGAATTCGTGCTCATTGATACGTCAGATGCAAAAGCGGATCGCACTTACTCCATCCCGGAGTCCAAGCTGGCCAGGCATCCGGAGATTAAAGATTCGCGTCTCCCCTTCGTTGTTCGCGTGAAGAGCTACTGGCCTAACGCTTCGATTTTTGAAGAGCCACCGATCAAAGCCAACATTCCTCCCGGCTCGTTGAAGCCGGCTCCCACGGACGGCACGCTTAGCCAGCATTTCGTCCTGCCCGAACCTGTCGTGAAGGACATGGATCGCCGCAATGTGCCTGCGGCTGTCGTGGAACTCGTGGGCGACAAGGGTCCCGTGGCGTCGTTCCTGGTGTATGCGGGCGTGTTCACCCGTCAGAGTTTCATGGCGAACGGAAAATCCTACGACGTCGCACTCCGTTTCGCACGCTACTACAATCCCTTCAAAGTCACGCTTCTCAAGGCCACGCATGAGAATTACAAAGGCACGGACCTCCCGAAGAATTTTGCGAGCGTCGTGCGCCTGGAAAACCCAAAGCAAAACGAAGCACGCGAGACCAAAATCTACATGAACAATCCGTTGCGCTACGAAGGACTCACGTTCTTCCAGTATCAAATGGCCGCAGACGAAATGGCCGTCCAGCGCATGGGTCGCGCCTCCTCCACGCTTCAGGTCGTGCGCAATCCAAGCTGGCTCACGCCGTATCTGTCATGCGTGCTGGTGGGCGTCGGGCTGACCGTTCAATTTATGTCGCACCTGATCGGCTTTCTCATGAAGCGGAGGAACGCGTGAAAAAACTTCTCCGAATCGCCCCCTGGCTTTTCGTAGTGCTCTTCGTTACGGAAATCATCGCTGTGTTCGCGCCAAAGAAAGATGGCGCGCTGCATATCCGCGAGTTCGGGCGGTTGCCGGTGCTGCAGAACGGACGCGTCCAGCCCTTTGATTCCGTCGGCAAGAACACGTTGCTGCAACTGCGAGGCACGAGCGATGTGCCGCTCGAAGAAGTGCCTTCGTGGAAATTCTGGCATCACGGCAAAAAGTTGAAATCGAGCGAGTGGCTGTTGGAAGTGCTGTTCAAGCCGGAGGTCGCGGACACGCGCCCGGTTTTCCTGATTCATCATCCTGATCTGCTGGTGGAATTGAACCTGCGCGACAAAGGCATTGAGAAATCCGGCCTGCGCTATTTTTCTTTCGACGAATTACGCACCAACCGAACGACCTCTACTCACTTTGTCGGCCAGGAAATCTTCGAACAGGCCGGACAAGTTCAGCAGTCGATTCAGCAAGGGCTGGACGCGAAGCAACTCAACCCGATGCAGAAGCAGTTGCTGAAGCTGGCGCAGTCCATAGTGATGTATCAGCGGATAAAAGGAGCGGTGATCCCTTCGGGCTGGGGCGATCTTCCCCACGACATGCAGGACCTCAGCGCGATTCTGGCGCCGGGCGCGGCGGCGATGCGGGCCAAGGAAGCAGGAGAACCTTACGACGAGAAATTGCTGAACCAGTTGCGCGAACTCTTCGCCTCGGCGGACGATCCGCAGGCCGGGAAAATGTATCCACTCGTCGTTCCGCCACTGCACCCGGACCAATCGCGCGATGACTGGACGACGACGCCCGTGGCCGTGCTGGATTCGATGCGCGAACGGGAGCTGCACGCCCCCGTGAAATCACTCGCCGCGATCGGTGGCGCTTATCGGGATGGAAAGACAGCCGAGTTCAACGCTGCCGTGGCTGAGTACAAGAACTGGCTGTCGCAAAAATTCGCGCCTGAACTCAAGAAGGGCCGTCACGAATTTTTCTACAACGACGTGAAGGCGTTTCTGCACGCGATGATCATCGACCTGTTCGCGTTCGTGCTCGCCGTCGCGTCGCTGCTCACCCTGACGTTCCTGCCCAACGTTTCCGAATCGCTCCGGCGCTCCGCGTTCTGGCTCGTCCTCCTGGGTTGGCTGGTCCACACCTTTGGCTTGATCTTCCGCATGTATCTGGAAGGCCGGCCGCCAGTCACGAACCTTTACTCATCGGCCATTTTCATTGGCTGGGGCGCAATCGCGCTGGGCCTGGTTCTCGAACGAGTTTTTCGCGTGGGCATAGGCGTGGCTGTGGCTTCCTTCATTGGCGCAATCACGCTCATCATTGCGCACAACCTCGCGCTGACCGCGGAGAACGGCGACACGATGGGCATGTTGCGCGCGGTGCTCGACACGAACTTCTGGCTGGCGACGCACGTCGTGGTCATCACGCTG
>DATHKK010000369.1:0-4788 GCA_035489355.1 Candidatus Limnocylindria bacterium | reverse complement strand
GGATTTTCTGCCTGTCACGAAACAGTCACACGTGGATGTTCGTTCGTGCCGTTGCGTTCGTTCCAGTTGTCAGTATCCTCTCACGCATGTCGTTTAGTTTCGTTTTGAGGGCGGCGCTGTTGGCGTGGATTTCCATCTTCGCCGGTTGCGGCACTGTCCATGAAACGAAGACGACTGAGGAATCGCCACCGTCGGAGACTCCCGCCGATCTCGAGCAACGCGCCGACGCGCACGCGCATTATCTCGCCGGATTAAGTTTCGAGCAGAACCGCGAGATCGAAAGCGCGCTCGCGGAATATGAGAAGGCACTCATCGGCGATCCAGCCAATGAAGACCTCGCGGTGGAACTCTCGCGCCGTTACCTCCAGCGCAAGGAATACGACAAGGCCATCGAGGTGCTGAAAAAAGCGGCGGAAGTGCCTGAGGCGTCCGGCCTCATGTTCGCGCGCCTGTCGCTTATCTACCTGCAACAAGGCAAGACCAACGCCGCGGTCGAGGCCAGCCGGACGGCCATCAAGCGCCAGCCTTCGTCGATCGCCGGTTATCAAAGCCTCTTTCATCTTCACCGCGCGCTGGGCCAGACCAACGAAGCGCGCAAGGCCGTCGAGCAGGCCGCCAAGCAACCAAAGCCGGACGCGCCGTTCCTCATCGATCTTGCGCACCTTTATCTTGCACTGGATGCGGAGAGCCTGGCGCTGACGAATTCTCCTACTCGCACGCGCGCGAGAGAGATGCTTAAGCGCGCGGCAAGCATGGAGAGTACGAACATCGTCGCGCTGCAACGGCTCGCGCAGGGATTCATGTTTGTTGGCGAAACCAAACGCGCGGCGGACGTTTATCTGAAAATGTTGCAGGAAGATCCGGACCTGATGGGCGTGCGCGAATCGCTGGCCGAACTTTACCTCCGCGACAACGATTCAAAACGCGCGGCGGAGCAGCTCAAGGAAATCATCCGCGACTCGCCGACCAATCCGCAGGCTTACTTTTTCCTCGGAGCCATCGCTTACGAAGAGCGGCGGTTTGCCGACGCGCTCGATAATTATCGCAAGGCGCTCCTGCTGGGCATGGACACGCAGCAGATTTACTTCGACATTGCCGTCACTCAGCTCGCGCTGCAAAAGCCGCGCGATGCCCTCGACTACTTGGAGAAAGCCCGCCGCAAATTTCGCCGCAGCTTTCTCGGCGAGTTTTACTCCGGCCTTTGCTACATGCGTTTGAAGGAATACACGAACGCCCTCGATCATTTCACTGCGGCGGAACTCGTCGCGAAGACCACCGAGACGAACCGGTTGAACCACATGTTCTATTTCGAACTCGGTTCCGCGCACGAACGCGCCGGGAAAATTCCTGAAGCTGAAAAGTACTTCGAGCAATGTCTGAGCATGTCCAACAGTTTTGCGCCCGCGCTCAATTACCTGGGCTACATGTGGGCCGAGCGCGGCACCAATCTCACGCGCGCGCGGACGATGATCGAACACGCGGTAAAGCTCGATCCGACGAATGCCGCGTATCTCGACAGCCTGGGCTGGGTGCTTTTCAAACAAGGCCACACGAAGGAAGCGCTCGATCCAATTCGCAAAGCGGTGGAACTCAATGACGAGCCGGACGCCACGCTGTTCGATCATCTCGGCGATGTTTACTCCGCATTGAAGCAGCCGGAAAAGGCGCGCGAGGCCTGGCGTAAGTCGCTCCAGATTGAGCCGAACCGGGAAGTGGAGAAAAAGTTGAAGCAGCCCGATCCGCCGCCCGGCGCCCGGACGAGTCAGTGATATGCCCTACCGGTTCCGGAAGCATTACAGTATCGAAGAGGCCCGTGCGCTTTTGCCTCAGCTCCGCGAATGGCTGACCGAGTTGCACCAATTGCGCCGCCGGCTCAAGCAATTGGACGAGCGCATTGGCCAGATGATTTCCGGCGGCAACGACGTCGGCGGCGAGTCGGTTCACACGCACGTCCGGTTGCTCTCGGAGTTCCAGCGCATGCTGAACGAGTTCAAAGCGCGCGAAATCCAGATCAAGGATCTCGAGCGCGGGCTGATCGATTTCCCATCCATCATGGCTGATCGCGAAATCTTTCTCTGTTGGGAACAGGACGATGAAGACATTGAGTTCTGGCATGAACTGGATACGGGCTACGCGGGGCGGGAACGCCTTTGAAATTGCAGTTCAGGTTTTTACAGAAGGAAACAAAGGGGGCGGCAGAGGAAGTTGTCCGCAAACATTGCGTTTCTGTCGTAAGCCAAGCCTCCTCCGTCTTTTCCGTCCCTACTTCGTTATCTTCGTTATCTTCGTTCGCTTCTGTTCCAATAGAAATCCAACTCAGTGCGCCCAGTCGCAGTAAATCTCGTACACGTTCACCTCGCCGCCGATGAAGTAGGGGTTGCGCCCGAAGCTGAACGTTTGCTTCCCGCGATCGAACGTGAGCGTCACCGGGTGCTCAGCTTCGTAAGGATCGTAAGTCGTGAACTCAATCGTGTTCTCCGTCTCGCGCACATCAAAGAGCAGCACGGCATGATTGATCGTGAGCTGCGGAAATTTCACGAGATGGACCACGGGCGGGCGGTAATTGCGAATCTGTTCCACCAACACGTCTGCTTCACGCTCCTGTCCGGCGCGGGAGAACGGAAACATGATGCGCCAATGGCCGCGTTGAAAATAGCTGCGCCAGGCTCCGCCGCACTCCTCCTGCAGCAATTTGCTTTTGGCCACGCTGAAATCGAACAGGTTGGTAAACCCGGGAATGACGATGCGCTGTGTGTCCGCGATGTCGCGGCCCGGATCGTGCGCGACGACTTGGTTGATCAACTTGCGATACGCTTCGTCTTCCAGCGGCGGGCTGGCCGAATCGAACCGCGCGAACTTAAAAAACTGCCGCGCAGAACGTGCCACGACGAAACAATGATGCGTGTAATCAGGCTGAATCTCCTTCGTGCGATGAGACGTGGTTCCCGTCGCGTCGTCGAACACATACTCCCAAACGAGATCATTTCGGTAGGAAAAGGTATCCCGGCCGAAAACGAATGCCCGGTCATTAACGCTGCGAACTTTGCGTGTGGCGCACCCCGCCAACAGCAACACACCGAGCGATACCAGCAGGAGTCTGCAACCTTGAACTTTCCAGCAGCAACACTTCTTCGACACTTGCGGCGCACGTTATCGGTGCGCTACCAAACAGACAATGCTTTACGACCGCTGGCGTGAAATCGCGCGCGAACACTCGGGCGAAATCGCCCTGCGCGATCTGCCATCCACGCGCCAGTGGACCTTTGCTGAACTGGATGCGGCGGCCCAAACGCGAGAGAGCGAAGAGGCCGTCGTTTACCCTCGCGGCAATGGCGCGGAGTTCGTCATTTCCGTTCTACGCGCCTGGCGCCACGGGCAGATCACTTGCCCGCTGGAAGGCAACCAGGCACTGCCCGCATTTCCGAAACCTCCGTCACACATCGCTCATTTGAAAATGACTTCGGCGACGAGCGGACCGCCGAAACTCGTGGCCTTCAACGCTCCGCAGATCGCTGCCGACGCGGACAATATTGTCGCGACAATGAAACTGCGGCGCGACTGGCCCAATCTCGCGTTCATCTCCCTCGCTCACTCTTACGGATTCTCGAACCTCATTACGCCACTCTTGCTGCACGGCATTCCATTGATTCTCGGCGGCGTGCCCTTTCCGGAAATCGTGCGCGCAGCGGGCGAACAATTCGCCAGCATCACATTGCCCGCTGTGCCCGCGTTGTGGCGAGCATGGCACGATGCCGGCGCGATTCCAAAATCCGTTCGCCTGGCGATTTCCGCCGGCGCTCCCCTGCCCCTCGCCTTGGAACAGGAAATCTTTTGCCAGCACGCGCTCAAGGTTCACAATTTTTACGGCGCGAGCGAATGCGGCGGCATCGCCTACGACGCGACGGATGTTCCGCGCGACGATCCCGCCTGCGTCGGCACCGCGATGGTCAATGTGTCGCTGGAAATCAACTCAGGGGGTTGTCTCGAAGTGCGCGGGCGCAACGTCGGCGAAGGCTACTGGCCCGCGTGCGTGTGTTCGCTCGCAGACTCGGCTTACGTCACGACCGATCTGGCGGAATTGCGCGATGGCGCGGTGTTTCTTCGCGGACGCGTCAGCGATGTGATCAACGTAGCCGGGCGCAAGGTTTCGCCGGAGTGCATTGAAGAAATCCTCGCAGCACACGCGGCGGTGCAGGACTGCCTCGTCTTCGGAATTCCGAGCAGCGATGCGCAGCGGGGAGAATCCATCGTCGCTTGCGTCGTCGCTAGCAACGGCACGAGCCCGAGCGAACTGCGGCAATTCATGCTGGCGCAAACCGAGAGCTGGCACGTCCCGCGCGAGTTCTGGTTCGTCGATTCATTGGAAGCAAACCAGCGCGGCAAACTTTCTCGTGCCGAATGGCGCGCGCGTTTCATGCGCCAGGGCGACACTGGCGGCCACGCCGAACGCTCAGACCGCTGAATGCACCGGAGGCATTCCTGACGTTGCTGCTCTCCTGCTCTTCTGTTTAGTTGCGGCGTGAGCAATCACGAAACGTTCTTCAGCGGCGTTGCCGATTCCGCGCGCTTTCGCGAGGCGATCCGGCGTTTTGATGAATTGAACGCCGCGGACCCAAATCTGGAAAAACCGGGCGGGGCGGTGCGTCCGCGCGAACTGCTGAACGCCGAACGATTGTGCGATTGGGTCATGGTGCTTGCGCCGGACGCTTCGGAAACTCTTCGCCTGGCGGCGCGCAGCCAGCATCTTTGCCGGTGGCACATCCCACGCAGCCGTTACGAGATGACCCG
>DATHKK010000368.1:0-7541 GCA_035489355.1 Candidatus Limnocylindria bacterium | reverse complement strand
GTGCTCGTGCTCGGCGCGGCCTTATGGTTCATCACGATTCAGGCGTTGGTGCTGCGTCAATTCTGTCCCTGGTGCATGGCGGCGCATCTCTGCGGTGCGCTGGCGGCGATCCTCTTGCTCGCACGCGTGCCGATGCACGAGGCGCGTGCGAAGCGCGACAATGATCCCACGCTTGCCCGTGCCACCACGGTTCGACTCGCGCTGGCCGCCGTAGCCATGCTGGCCCTCTTCGCCGTGGCGCAAGCCGTGGCTCCGCGCAAAACTTTTTCCGTTTCGACGATCCCGGTGAGCGCGAGCAACACGAGCGTGTTCGTCAGCGCGCCCGGTCTTCAGACGAATATCTTACTGGCCAACTCGCCATCATCCGCGACGGGAGCGCCATCCGCGAAACCCACTCCGCCTGCCTCGACGAATGTCCCGGCTGCCATCGTCGCGGTGACAGCGCCGGCGTTGGATCTTTTCGGCGGACGCGTTCGCCTCGATCTGACGCAGACTCCGATTTGGGGTTCGCCGCGCGCGCCGCTCAAGCTGGTCAGTCTCTTTGATTACACGTGCCATCATTGCCGCGATATGCACGCCAAGGTGGTCGAATTGCACCGGATGTTTGGCGACCAGCTTGCGATCGTCAGCCTGCCCATGCCGCTCGACTCGCAGTGCAACTCGCTCATCCGCCGCACCTCACCCGCCCAAACGAACGCTTGTCTCTACGCAAGAATTGGCCTGGCGGTCTGGCGCGCGAAGCCCGCGGCCATCGAGACGTTCGACGATTGGCTGTTTGGCTTCGCGCATCCGCCCGCGTTGAGCGACGTGACGAACAAAGCGATCGAACTCGTCGGCGCGAGCGTTTTCGAAACGGCGAGTCGCGATCCCTGGATCGAACAGCAACTGCGCGCGGACATTGAACTGTTCACGATCAGCGCCCGGGAATATCGCAACGGCTCCATGCCGCAATTCATGATCGGGACGAACATCGTGACCGGCATTCTCACGACGGAACAACTGCGCGCCGTGGTCGCGCCGTACGCCCAGGCTGTGGCTGCTTCGGCGCGCTGACGCGTCCGGCGTTTTCTTTTGCCGCGCGCGGTCCAGCGGTTTACAACTCGCGGCGTTGCGAAGGAACTTGCTGATGCACGACTGGCGCCCATGAGACACATCTCGCATCCGACTCCGCATATTCCCGACCACGAACTGATCCGGCGTATCGGCGAGGGCAGCTACGGCGAAATCTGGCTGGCGAAAAACATTCTGGGCACCTACCGCGCCGTAAAAATTATTTTCCGCGCGAACTTCAAGGAGGCCCGCCCGTACGCGCGTGAGTTCGCGGGCATCCAAAAATTCGAGCCTATCTCGCGTACGCATCCCGGGCTGGTGGACATCTTGCAAATCGGACGCAACGACGAGGCGGGCTACTTCTATTATGTCATGGAACTGGCCGACGGCGAGACAGTGGGCCTCGTCTTCAATCCCGCCACGTACGCGCCCAGGACGCTGAGCCGGGAACTGTTCGTGCGCGGACGGCTCTCGGCCATGGAGTCGATCGCGATCGGTCGCAACCTGGCCGCGGCCCTCGCGCACATGCACTCGCACGGGTTGATCCATCGCGACATCAAGCCTTCGAACATTATTTTTGTGAACGGAGAGCCGAAGCTCGCGGACATAGGGCTAGTGGTGGCGCTGACGGACGCGCGGAGTCTGGTCGGGACCGAAGGTTACATTCCGCCGGAAGGTTCCGGCACGATTCACGCCGATCTGTTTGGCCTGGGCAAAGTGCTTTACGAAATGAGCACTGGCCTGGATCGTACTTGCTTTCCCGAGCTGCCGGCCAATCTCGAGGAATTTTCCGACGCCCGCCTGGTCGTGGAGTTGAACGAGGTGGTGGTGAAGGCCTGCGCGAATTCTTCGGGCCCGCGCTACGCGACCGCGGCCGAACTGGGCGCCGATCTGGAAATGCTCCTGGCGGGCGGTTCCGTAAAGCATCTCCGTTTTGTCGAACGCCAGCTCAAGCGGGCCAAACGCGTGGCGATCGCCACGACGGTGATTGCGCTCGCCGCCGTCGTCGCTGGCTCGGTGCTCAACCAGATGCGCCGGCGACAGAAGGAGTTGCTGGCCCATTCCTATCTTGCGTCCGCGGCGCGATTGGTGAAAGACCGTGACTTTCATGGCTCGCTGCCTTTTCTGGCAGAAGCGGCGCGTCTGCTGGTCCACGATGAACCGGCGATGGAGACGCATCGCGCGCGCGTCGGGTCGGTGCTCCAGCAATCACCGCAGCTTCTTCAGGTCTTCCAAATCGATGGGTCGGTGGGTGATCTTCATTTCAGCCCTGACAACGAACGGTTGCTCATCGCGGGCGGAAACCACGCCCGGATCATCGAGATCGAAACGGGTGCGATCTCCAGCACGATCCAGACGGAACACAGCATTGAAACAGCGGCTTACAGCCGGGACGGCGCACGCGTTGTCCTCGCGCATGGTGATTTGATCACGGTGGCGGACCTGGCTGCGAAGACCAATGTGTCTTTTCAAATGCCGGCCAAGGTCTTTTCCGCGGAGTTCAGTCTGGACGGAGAAACGATTTTGATCGGGTGCGAGAATTCCTCCGCCTATTTGATTGATGCGCGCAACGGGGAATCGCGGGGATCGGCATTTGGCGGGCACGGCGATTCTGTCCTTTACGCGACCTTCAGTCCGGACGCTTCGCTGGTCCTGACGGCCTCGCAGGACGGAACGGCGGCGATCTGGGATGCAGCATCGCGGCGAAGGCTGAGGGTGCTGCCTCATTCATCCAGGGGCTGGGTCCATGGCGTGGCATTTTCTCCCGATGGCCGGCGCGTGGTTACGGGAGGTTCCGATTACGCGGTGCGTCTGTGGGAAGTGAGTGACGAAGGTTCGCTTCCGATCAGCAGCATGAAACACGAAGCCGAAGTGCGGCGGGTCCACTTCAGCCCGGACGGACGGCTCGTGGTGTCGGTAGCGTGGGACCACACGGTACGCTTTTGGGACGCGCGGACTGGCGAGCGAGTCGGGGCCACGTTGAAACTGCACACGGCCTCGATGGCGGCGGCGTTCGACCCCGACGCCCGGCGCATCGCCACGGCCGGCGCCGCGGGCGAGGTGAAAATTTTCCAGCTTGCGTCCGAAGCGCCTCGGGACGTCGGCACGGGTTTCGTCAGCGGCGATCGCGAGCGTTACATTACTTTTACCTCGAACACATTCCGGGTCTGGAGCACGCGCAATGATGCGCCGCTTTCGCCGGTGCTGCGCGTGCCGGACCGTATCCAGGCCGGTGTATGCGATTGGGCGGGAACTCGCGTGCTGGTGCAGAGTCGCGGAGAGACCTCGGAATCCAAGCTCGTACACGTCTTCGACACGGACAGCGCGCGCTCTAATTCCTTCGTCATTCCCAGTTCACAAAAAAGAAAATGGTGGCTGAGCCGCGATGGCGAAAAACTGATCACGACGGCGGACACGAATTTTTATCTTTGGAACGTCACGGACAGAAAAATGATCGCCGGACCTGTCGATCGCAAAATGGCCATCGGCACGGCGGCGTTCAGTCCGGATGCAAGCATCCTCGCGTTAACCGGTGAAAAGAGCGATCAAGTCTTTCTGCTCGATGCCACAACGGGAGCGGAATTGCGGTCTCCCTTGCAGTTGGGCCAGACCATACGCACCCTCGTTTTTGCGCCGGACTCCAACCATTTGCTGACGTCCGTGCAGACCGATGGTTTCGATCCCAGCGCGGCCCAACTTTGGAACGCGCGCACGGGCGAACGCCTGGGCCTGCCCATGCGGCACGCCGATGGTGTGAAGGATGCGCAATTCAGCGCCGACGGAACTTTGATTTGCACTGTGGGCGAAGACAAACGGGCCGCGATCTGGGATGCAAAATCTGGCGCGCCTATCTCGGATCCCATTCCACTGCTGTGGCCGCCCCGCTCCGCTGCGTTCAATGCCAGCAAGCGATGGCTCGTCACCGCGACCTGGCACGACGCCCAGGTTTGGGACGTGCGCACCGGGCATCCCGTGACCGCGCCGTTCACGCACCCGCCCATGTTCGAAAGGGCCGGTTTTTGTCCGGGCGATCGCCGTATCTGGGTGCAGTCCGCGAACAGTCTTTTGTTTTGGGAACTTCCGCGCGATGACACGGCGCCGGATCAGTTGATGGCCCTCGCGGATCAACTGGGCGTCACCGTGCCCTCCACGCTGACGTGGAATTCCAACGCGCTGACGACGGCGCAATTGCAAAAACGTTTCGCGACGGAAAGAGAGAGAGCGCGCGCCCGTCTCGATTCGTGGCCGCGCGAACAGGCCCGTTTGAGCGAGTTGAAGAAGGATTGGTTCGCCGCGCAGTTTCATCTCGAACGGTTGTTGAAAAAATTTCCCGATGACGCCGGGCTGCGGCGCCGCCATGAACAAGCCGTGCAGCAACTGGAAGCTTCGACGCCTCTCGAAAAGCTAGGGTCGAGGGACAATCCATGAAGCGAACGCTTTCTCCGGGCTGGCTGCTCTTCATCCTCACCGGGCTGAACTTGTTCAACTATCTCGACCGTTACGTCCTTTCCGCGGTGGCTATCCCGCTGCAAAAAGAATTGGGCATCAGCGATGGGCAGGTCGGGCGCATCGTGACGACTTTCATGCTCGGATATTTTCTCACGTCACCTCTCTTCGGTTATCTCGGCGATCGTTCGTCGCGCAAATGGCTCATCGCCGGCGGGATTTTTGTCTGGAGCTTGGGCACGGTGCTGACCGGGTTTGCCGGCACCTTTGCGATGCTGCTCGCCTTTCGCGTGCTCGTGGGTGTGGGAGAAGCCAGCTATGCGACCATCAGCCCGAGCTTGATTTCCGATTCGTATTCGACCGAGCGACGGAACAATGCGCTGACTATTTTTTATGCGGCGATTCCCGTTGGCGCGGCGCTCGGAAATATTCTCGGCGGGCAAATCGCCGCGGCCAGCTCGTGGCGGCACGCCTTCATCTGGGCGGGCGCGCCCGGACTCGTCCTCGCGTTGGTGTTGCTTCCGTTCGCGGAACCGAAACGCGGCGCGCAGGACGCAGTGCAACCTGACGCCCACGCCGCCAAGCCGAAGTTCGCCGATGTGTTCGGACTGCTGCGCTTGCCGAATTACCTGCTCGTGATCCTTGGCTACACGGCTTACACCTTCGCGCTCGGCGCGTTTGCCTTGTGGGGGCCGGCGTTTCTGACGCGCGTGCATCGTGTGCCGGTGGAGGACGCGGCCAAATTTTTCGGCGGCGTGCTCGTCGTCGCCGGTCTGCTCGGAACTTTGCTGGGCGGGTTGATCGCCACCGCCTGGCAGAAACGCACTCCGGCAGGCTACGCGTTGATGTTAGGCCTTTCGGTGTTCGTGGCCGTGCCCGTCGCCGCGCTGGCGTTCCTGTTGAACGAAAGGACGCCGGCGATGATTTGCCTCGCCGCCGCCATGTTCTTCCTCTTTCTTGCGACCGGGCCGGTGAACACATTGATTCTGGAAACGGTGCCGGTGAACTTGCGCGCCAGCGCGATGGCTCTTTCCATTTTTACCATTCATCTCTTCGGCGACATGTGGTCGCCGGAACTCGTCGGTCGTCTTTCGGATTTGTTGCGCGACAAATTCGCAGCGGGAAGTGCGACGCTCACGCCTGAAGCGTTGAAGCTGGCATCGGAGGCGCATGGATTGAAGCGCGCCGTGCTGCTGCTGCCCGTGGCGCTCGCCGTCGCTGCCGTTTTCTGGCTCTTATTGGCCGCGCGGATGGGGCGACGCGTGGTGCGTTCCTGAACGGCCGGAATAGAGCGCTCGTGCATGAGGAGTCGGGCTTCTTGATCGTAATCCGAATCCTGTTCTTAATCTTTCCGGCCATTCCAGAGTAAGAATAAGATTAGGATTACGATGAAGAACTTGGCCCAGCGGCCTTCATTCAATGGAGTGGAGCTACAGCCCTACTTTTTCCCAACGCAGTACAGACTCTTGCCCGTGCGGATGAACAGTTGCCCTTGCGAAATCGGAATCGAAGCACGCAGCCGCGTGTCGCCCTCGTCACCCATCGTCGGGGAAGCGAGCAGTTTGAATTGGTCTGGTGCCGCCGAAACCACGAAAACTTTTCCGGCATGATCCATCATGTAAATCTTGTCCCCGGCGGCCGTGGGCGATGACTCAAAAACTGATCTGGTTTCCAGATCGCCTGACCAAAAGACTTTGCCGTCCGCCGGTTCGATGCAAAGCAGCTTCTTCTTACCGCCGTTCAGGATGAAGAACTTGCCTTTGTAAAACAGGGGAGTTGGCACGTCGCTCGTCACGTCCCGATCGGTGCTGTGCCATGCGAGATCCGAATCGCTGAGGTTGCCGTTCTTACCCAGCTTCACCGCCGTGACTGGCGAGTTCTTCGGCCCGCACGCGAGCGCCACGCCAGACCCGGCCACGGGCGAAGGCACCAGCCGCCAATGCCCAATCTTCTGCGGGTTCCACGTGCCCCAGCGCCAAAGTTCCTTACCGGTTTCCGGATCATGACCGGTGATGCAATCGCCTCCTGTGATCAGAAGTTCGGCGCGTCCGTTATGTGTGTAAGGAATCGGCGTGCTGTAGGCCTCGAGCGATTCCGCAACCGCGTCCGATGGCCGCACGTGCTTCCAAAGTTCCTTTCCTGTTTTGGGATCGAGCGCGAGCAGGTATGAATCATTGTGCGGATTGCCACGACCGTTGACCGCCACATTGCGCTGCAACACCTCGATGTAGAGTTTGCTCTGGTAGAGCAGGGGACTGGCGGAATAAGTCCACTGGTAAGCGAAGGGGCCGTAATCTTTCTGGATGTTGCGCGACCAAACTTTCTTCCCGTCCATGTCGAAGCAGGCGAGGTCGCCGTTGCCGTAATAAAAATAAACGACTTGCCCATCCGTGACCGGCGAAGGCGAAGCGAAGTTGCTGTTGCCGTCCTGAGACACGCCCGGCCCCATGTCCTGCTGCCATTTGATTTTTCCGGTTTTGCGATCCAGGCAAAGCGCCACGCGGGACTTGTTCTGGGAATCGATGGAACTCACGAAGACGGCATCGCCCCAGATCGCTGGCGTCGCGCCGCTGGGACCGGGCAGCGGTGCGTGCCAGACGACGTTCTCCGTTTTGCTGAACTTCACGGGTGAATCGCTTTCGCTGCTGGAGCCGTTGAAGTCTGACCCGCGCCACTGGCCCCAGTTTTCAGCGTGAGCGAGCGAGACGAAAAAGATCGTGGCGAGCCAAAGTGTTTTCATAAACGTGTTCAGGTGCGGCGCAAACCGATAGCAAGCTGACGGCGCGCGCACAAGGCACATTCAGGGGTAGTGGGATGATGGGCGCGTGACAGCGGATCAGTTTGCCAGAACCGCTTCCGTGAAGACACCCAGGCGATCCCGCAGTTCATCCGGCGTGAAGGGTTTTTGCAGAAATCCCGCGAGACCTTTGCCCACAAAGCGCGCGCCCGCTTCCTGCTCGTTAAAGCCGCTCATCAGGACCACGCAGGCGTCCGCGCGCAATTCCCGCAGCTCGCGAAAAGTTTCCTCGCCATCCATGCGTGGC
>DATHKK010000367.1:0-2379 GCA_035489355.1 Candidatus Limnocylindria bacterium | reverse complement strand
AACATCGCTTGGCCGCCGAGTTCGCGAATGCCGACTTCGAACGAAACGCGCGTGCGCGTGGAAGACTTGGTGAAAATCAGCGCCCAGGTTTTATTGGCGAGAGGCTGGTAGGTGCGGTCGCTGCTGTTACGCCGGCGCTTGAACATTTTGGCGTTCTCCAGGATGACGCCCATGTCCGCACGCGACAGCTTTTCCAGACTCAACAAATGTTTCATGATTTCAAACCCGGCCCCGGCCAGCTTCGGAAAAGCGAAACTGTTAATCACATCCCCCATGCGTAGTCACGCGGTAAATTGCTAATCACTGTTTCCGTCCGGCGCGGATCTTGAACGAGCACCCGTTAACGAAGCGCGGGCGGGTAGGGCGCCGCCGTCCTCAGCGCGCCAGAGTGAGGTATCCGCAAAGTTCGTGCGCGTTCTGCCTTCGCGTGGCCCGGCGCCCTGAGGACAGCGACGCCCCACCCGCCGCGGCGTCCGACCACCGAGTTTCCCTCGAGAAAATTCCGTCACTTTGTCGTCGCCAGATTTTCACCAAAGAAAGCTCGCAGCCTTTCTCGAAAGACGCCTTTTTAATTACCAAAAGGAACATCGCTATGAACTCACTCAAATTCTATTCCACCACGCTGGCGCTCGCGCTGTTGATGCCATTCAGTGCCTGCGCGTCGTCGTTTCGACTCACACCCATCGGCACACATGTGAACGGCCCGCCGTTCAACACGAGCGCGGCGGAGATCGTATCCTACGATCCCAAGGAGGAGCGCCTCTACGTCGTCAACGCGCAAGGCGGGCGCATCGATGTCCTCGACATCGAGGACCCGACCACGCCGACGAAGATTGCGACGATCGACATGTCGCCTTACGGCACGGTAGTGAACAGCGTCGCCGTGAACGATGGATTGATTGCTGTGGCCGTGGAAGCGCCCGTGAAAACAGATCGCGGCCACGTGGTGTTTTTCAACCGCAATCTCGAACACAAGAAAACAGTCCAGGTCGGCGCGCTGCCTGACATGGTTATCTTTTCCCCGGACGGTCGCTGGCTGCTGGCGGCGAATGAAGGCGAGCCGAACACTTACAACGATTTTGGCAGTGAAACCAACGGACCGAGCATCGACCCGGAAGGTTCCGTGAGCATCATCGATCTGAAGAAGGGCGTCTCACGGGCGACGGTTCGCACGGCGACTTTCACGCGGTTCAATCATGACAAACTGGATTCGAGCATTCGCATTTTCGGACCGAACGCCACGGTGGCGCAGGATCTGGAACCGGAGTACATCACCATCTCCAGGGATTCAAAAACGGCGTGGGTCACGCTCCAGGAGAACAACGCCATCGCGAAGATCGACATCGAGGACGCCAAGGTGGAGAAGCTTTACGGCTTGGGTTTCAAGGACCACAAGAAACGCGGCAACGGTCTCGACGTCAGCGATCAGGATGGCGGCATCCACATTCTCAACTGGCCGTTGCGCGGCGTTTACATGCCGGACGCGATTAGTTCCTACAAAGTTCATGACGATACTTATCTCGTCATGGCCAATGAAGGTGACACGCGCGTCTATCCCGGCTTCAGCGAAGAAGTGCGCGTGAGCACGCTGACGCTGGACGCGAAGGCGTTTCCCAATGCGGCGGAGCTTCAGAAAACGAACAACCTCGGGCGGCTCACGATTACGAAGGTGAACCTCGATCCCGACCATGACGGCGATGTGGATGTGCTGTATTCGCTGGGCGGACGGTCTTTCTCCATTCGCGACGAGAAAGGAAAACTGGTCTTCGACAGCGGCGATGATTTCGAGCAACTCACGGCGCTGCTGCTGCCGTTGAATTTCAACGCGAGCCACACCGCGAACACAAAAGACGCGCGCAGCACTTCCAAAGGTCCAGAGCCGGAAGGACTCGCGCTGGGTAAAGCGTACGGACGCCGGTTGGCGTTCATCGGCTTCGAGCGCGTGGGCGGCATCGTGGTCTATGACATTTCAGATCCGGAGGAGCCGAGGCTTTTGGATTACGTAAACTACCGGAACTTCGCGGAGCCGTTTGATTTCGCGACGGAAGGCGATCTCGGGCCGGAAGGTTTGCTGTTCATCGAAGCGGACGACAGCCCGAACGGGAAACCGTTGCTGGTCGTCGCCAATGAAATCAGCGGCACCACAACGATCTTCCAACTCGACAAGCACTGATCTATTGCGCGCGGGATCGCTGGCAACGGGCTGCCGGTTGCAAACTCGCAGCACGTTGGCGGAATGGGAAACGCGAGGATTGATGGACGCCTCACTCCGGCGCGGTGAGGACATCGCTCTACCATGAGGCTGGACGGACGCGGGTCGCGTCTCCAACGTCCTGTCATGTATCATTCAGTTCGGCAATGGTCCGGGCACGCTCCGCA